>JAKUOQ010000001.1 GCA_022450865.1 Nitrospinales bacterium
AGTTTTATCCATAATAGTTCTACGTTGAGAAAAACTCTATTTGGTCAGTTATTATGCCGTCAACTTTTAAATCTATCAACCAATCTATGGCCGGCTTAGTGTTCACTGTCCAGACGTTTAGAGCTAAACCTCTCTGTTTAGCAAATTTCACTAGGCCTTTTGAAACTAGTTCAGCCGTGGGGTGCAGACAGTCGGGATGAACAACGTTAATCATGAAAAAATAATCTAGATTATTATATAAAAAACCGGTCAGCACTTGGGGGTTTATCCATTTTACATACCAAATGACAAGCGGGTTGAAACTAGATATTATTGTTCTATTTATGAAATTTTTCCCTTTGACCAATTCAACAACATCGCGGGCCGCTGATATATCATAAAAAGATCGAGATTTGATTTCAATGTTTAATATTACATGCTTAGGCACTGTCCTAAGTACGTCCTCCAGTTTTGGCAGGCTTTCTTTTTTAGTGTTCCAGTATAAAGCTGCGTTTGCACCTTTAATTCTATGGTAAGGCAACTCATCAATATAGCCATCACAATCTGTTTCCCTCTCTAAATCAAAATTGTGAGAACACAATAAAACCCGATCAAATGTGCTAATTATATCAATCTCAAGCCCAGGCGCGCCATTCTTTACAGCTTTATTGAATGCAGATATGGTGTTTTCGGGGGCAGTGTTTGAGGCGCCGCGGTGGGCAAACCACAGCGGGTTGTTTCCATTGTAAAATGAAGCCGTGTTGCGCGGTTTCCATAAATATAAATGGTTTAACAGAATACCAATAAACAGAAAAAATACAAGTAAAAATAAAATCATTAATCAGGTAATAATATCATATAGCGCAACTGTTCATTGTTACGAATAAAGTTTTCATCAAACCAGGTGGTTCTATATTTACCCGCATTATAAAGCGCTGCTTGATCATCATAATGGGGACTATTTGGCTGTCCTGACTGTCCAGTGGGTATAACAAACTGCGTATTATTCATGTTATTTAGATCAACAATTCGCCTAAAGCTAGCTCCAACGCTTTGATCAAATCCTTGTAAAACCTCATATTCACCTTTATTCACGGTCATTGTGGATCCTCCTGCCTTGAATGAACCAACATTAAAACCAAATAATTTATCCAAAATATTTATTTTCCCAAGAGGATGGGGGTGCGTTAGGGTGTGCGCCGATCCCCAGGACCACGTCGTGGGGTTAATACCCACTTCTTTCTCAATACGTTTGACCGCATTTCTAAAAGATTTGGTGACAATTTCAGTACGTGTTTCAATGTGTCCAGGTGTTGTGACATCGTCGATCCAGCTAGATTGACCTTCTTCTAATACCCAATGAATATTTCGGTAAGGCAACATGGAAAAATGTACCAAGGCATCAAAAGCTTTATCATCAATCATTGCCAACTCATCTTCATAAACATTGTGTAACAGTTCATCTAAAACGGTATGAAAAATAAGAGCAGCGGCTGATTCTTTATCTTCTACATAGTCCCAATCATTCAAAATATTCACGGCTGTTATTTCGTTCTCATTGAGATTTTGAGGAAGCCATTGTACAATATTTGGCACCACTTCCCTGGCAAAGGGAGAAAGCCAGTCGTTCTGAAGTGTTTTTATGTCCTCTATGGTTAATATTTCTTTTGAATCCAGCCGTTCTTCAATCCGTTCTATCCTGCTTGGCTCTGCCCATTGATTTGATATATAATACGGATAATCATCATCTACTATTTTATTGTTTGCTGTGGCTATGTATCCCTTATCGGGGTTATAGATAAAGGGCATCTCTTCAAACGGAATAAATCCTTTCCAGTCGTAGGATGGGTCCCATCCGGGGCGGGGCAATAAACTCCCTCCATCTTTGCGAATTGGAATTAGCGCTGCTGCGCGCCAGCCTATATTACCCGCAGTATCAGCGAAAATGATGTTTTGCCCCGGGACTGAAAAATTCTTTACAACTTCAGTGAAGCCGGCCCAGTCATTTACTAGTCCAATTTTTGATAAAGCGCTAATCTCTTGTGTGGCTTGGTTTCCGGTCCAGGCCATTGACACAACTTTTTGCTCGTTTTTCAGTAGTGGGTGAATATCGCTAATGACAGGTCCGTGGTGAGTTTCCCGAATTACTATGGTTGTATCGCCCCCGTTTTTCCGCGTAATAACTTCCTTCCGAATAACCATGTCCAGCCAGTTGTCTCCATGGCGATACTTGTTGGGATCGTTTGGATGAATTTTCTCGATAAAAAAATCAATATCGTCAGCCATAATATTAGTAAACCCCCAAGCCATTGCTGCGTTCTGTCCAAGTACCGGTAATGGAAATCCAGCTAAAAAGGCGCCACTGACATCGAAACGTCCGCCTTTTAAATGCATTTCATACCATTTCGCAGGCTGGGTAAATTTTAAGTGTGGATCATTGGCGAGTATTGGTTTTCCAGTTTTTGAGCGAGCACCTGAAATTACCCAGCTATTAGAGCCAATGCTGGTTCCATTTGATCCTGTAAGATCGCGTATATTGTATTCTAGGTCCCAAAGTGTAGAAAATAATAAATCCGCCTGTGGATAGTTTATTTCTTCAGATATTGTGGGGCGAAAGGGTTCGTATATCGGAAACAGCTCATTAAGTTTATCAGGGCCAAAATATTGCAACAAAGCACCAAATAGTATTTCAGGTTTCCAGGATTGCTGTAAATCATGCGCCATTAATCGACCATAGGCAATCACATCCGTTGGCTTCCAGCGAACTGGCTCGGATCTCAATAATTTAAATTCAACCGGATACTTCCCGTTTAGTTCATCTATCCTAGCGTTAATTCCAGCACAGAACCTTTTTAGTATTTCCATAGTGTCATCATCAATTTGTTTCACTATGTGTTCCGCAATTTTAGGTATGCCCCATATCCGCAAATAAACATCCTCTTTAATAAATTCATCCCCAAAAAATTTTCCAAGGGCGCCGCGGCTAGCTGAAGCAACTAAAGACATTTGAAAAAGACGGTCTCGAGCAGATATGTATCCAGCTGCATAAAACAAATCTGATTCGTTTTCTGAAAAAACATGCGGCACACCATAGGTGTCTGTATATATATGAACGGGTGTTGAAAGTCCGGGCAAGGTTTTTTCACCACTATATTGAGGAAGGGGGTGGTGCAGATAAATCCTTAGTGCAATAATAAGCAGAATAAGAACACTAACAATATATCTGCCGAAAACCTTCTTTGTATAACTAGGCATACTGTATTTTAATATAGAAAATTACTGAATTGATCTATTTTAGGTCGGTTTCCAGATGGAGACAAGATTAATAAGGAAAAAATTTTATTATATTGGGTGCGGTTGTTCCAATATTCAGGTATAAACCGTAAAATCCGGCCTATCATTAAAAAAAATGTTATTAACTATAGCAACAATTTCTGTACTGTTCGTTTTGGTGCTATTTATATGGGATACAAGTAGCGGCTATGAAACGCAAAGCAATATAAGATCATTTTACAGGCCGTTCTACGCACAGTCTAGTGTTAGTCACGAATATTTATCCACACCAGCAGCAATATGGAACACCCTAACCGCCCTGGATGGATATTCATCGTGGTTCCCACACGTTTCTCGTCTTTTACCCGACGTAAGTACTCAACGCTATGTACACAGGTTTTCTTTTGATCAGTTCCCGTTAGTTCCGGGCGCCAGGTTTTTATTGCGTCCCAATAGCTGGTCTCCCTTTTATCATAGTAGAGTAGTTGTGGTAGACGAAAACAAGGAAATTTCGTTCGATTTAAAATACAATCCTTTTTTTAGAGAATATGTTGTTTTTTCTTTGAAACCACAACCCCATGGAACGACTGTAACATGCGTGAGAACGAGTAGGGGGTTATTTTCGTTTTTATCTTTATGGGGTTTTTCCAATACAAAATCAAAAACGCTGGATAACCTTGGTTTCTTTATCTCCGATGAAAAAACCAAAGAAAGGGATCATGAAAAAAACGGAGCTACAACACAAGCTTCGTTTTTAAGCAGGGATGCCACTATAGCTCAAGCCGTGCAGGCGGGGTTGGGTGGCAATATGGATATGATAAATGCTATCCCGGATAAACCGACACGCGGTCTGGCCAAGGCAACATTGATACAAACAAAACGCAAGGGTGGATCCTTACCGGAACACCTGCAAAAAGCATTATCTGAAGCGCCTGCTGATGTTCCCATAAAAAAACAGCCTGGAGACGTATCGCTGTTTAGCAACCAAGGTGAACACATAGCGTATCTTGTAAACTTAACCTTAGATGGCAACGACGAGGCGTTGAATGCGGTGCCAGACAGAGTTATACGTGGAAAAACAAAAGCAATGTTAGCAAAAATTAAGCGTGGCGCTTTAGAGCGGCCGCCAATGCCAGAAACTTCATCCATACCAGCAACATCAACGGAAACCAATTCTGATGTACAAGAAAACGAGGAACAACTTATAACGAGACTGGTCAAAGCGGGGGTTGATGGTAACTTGGATGAAATCAACGCTTTAGAGAACAAAGTTCTTAGAGGCAAGATCAAGGCTGCTATTGTAAAAGAGAAGCGGGCCAAAAAATAATATATACTTAACAGTACGTTTGAGGAAAATATATTCACTGCCGATTGTTGTTGTTTTTCTTGTTTTCAACAGCTGTACAATTAAACAAGGAACTGAATCAGAAAAACTTCACAGTTTATTCAGCGATGTTTGGGATTGGGGTTTGCGGGAATTCCCAACAAGAGCGACTTATTTGGGTGATTATCGATATAATGACCGACTGACAAATATGAGTTTAGCATCTGTCCAGCGGCGGTATAAAAAAAACAAAGTAATTCTTACTAAATTAGAAAATCTGAACCGAGAAAAACTTAATGTTGGTGATAAACTAAACTATGATCTTTTTAAAAAAAATATAACGAGAAATATTGCGGCCCACCCGTTTAAAGACTATCTGATGCCTGTTGACCAAATGGGTGGTTTACAAATCAATTTTCCTAACTTAGTTGACATAACCCCATTTAGAAACCAGGGAGATTTCGACAACTATCTTACTCGTTTATCGTTATTTCCAGAATATGTGGATCAAATCATTGCTTTGATGAGGGAGGGTCTCAAAGAAAATATAACGCCACCAAAAATCGTGCTGCAAAAAGTTCCTGATCAAATATCTGTACAATACCAGTTCGATGTGAAGAATAGTCCCTTTTATGGACCGTTTGAAAAAAATATTGTCAGTCTACATGATTCGCTTCGTGCTCATTATCAAGAAATAGCGGCGTCAAGCATTAAAGACCATGTTTTTACTTCCTATAGAAAGCTTTTTAATTTCTTCGTTGAAGAGTATTTACCTAAGGCCCGTGAAAATATCAGCGCAATGAGTCTCCCTAATGGTGATAAATTTTATGCTTTCAAGGTAAAATATTATACAACCACTAATAAAACGCCATCTGAAATACATTCTATTGGCCTAAGTGAGGTCGCCCGTATCCGATCAGAGATGGAAAAAGTAATTAAAGATTCTGGGTTCACCGGTTCATTTAAAGAGTTTATTACCTATCTAAGAACAAATCCTGATTTTTACTACGATAGCGCGGAAGAACTCTTAGATGGTTATAGGGCTATTTGTAAAAAGGCTGACCCTGAATTAACCAAGCTTTTTGGAACGTTACCACGTCTTTCCTATGGCGTCAAACCAATACCTGATTTTCAAGCACCGGCATCACCTACCGCATATTACTATAGCGGGTCGCTCAGGGCAGGCAGGCCTGGTTATTTTTGGGCTAACACATACAGGCTTGATACTCGTCCGAAATATGAAATGGAAGCACTGTCCCTGCATGAAGCGGTTCCTGGTCATCATTTACAAATATCAATATCACAAGAACTTGAAGGTGTGCCTGAATTTCGAAAACATGGTGGATTTACTGCTTTTAGCGAAGGGTGGGGCTTGTATTCTGAAAAACTAGGCGAAGAAATGGGTTTTTATAAGGATCCTTATTCAAAATTTGGTCAACTTACTTATGAAATGTGGCGCGCTTGCAGATTGGTCGTTGATACGGGTATGCACGCCTTTGGTTGGAGCCGGGAACAGGCAATTAAATTCGTAGCCGATAACACAGCAAAAACTAAAAATGATATTTTTGTGGAGATTGATCGTTATATCGCCTGGCCCGGTCAGGCGCTGGCGTATAAAATAGGAGAATTGCGCATTATTGAACTACGATCATTAGCAGAAGAAAAGTTGGGTGAAAAATTTGATATACGAGAATTTCATGATATTGTGCTTGGCAGTGGCGCAGTACCACTTGATATACTAGAAGAACACGTCAAAGAATATATTGCTATCAACTTGAGCGATTAATTTTATACTGGAACTGGTATAGCCCTTTTACTCCATCCACCGATAACATTTTTAAAAAAACAAGATCCAATTCCTTATTAAGATCAGGAAATAGTAAAACGCCTTTTCCAAATATTAGGGGGTGTATTGTAAGATATATATGGGTCAGGTAGGAAGCAAACCGGGTAAATGTTCTACCGCCTCCTATAATAAAACACTTATCGCTGTGTAGTTTATCAAGGATTTTTTCTGGATCGCTGTGCCGGTGTATAACTGTGGTTTCACGACCATCAAGGTCCATTGCTAATGTTTTCTTTGTTTGAGAACCCATTATCACTGGATAACCCATTGTTTGTTTTCTAAACAAGCGTAGGTCTTGTGACCAGTCTACTACCTCGTTGCTATGTCTGGCAATATAACCGTCTGCAGTAGTGGCAGCAATAAGGATGATATCCATTAATTACTTAAAAAATATTTTATTCGCTATCAAGCGCTTTTTGGACCAAATGGTTTATATACATTCTATGGGTTTGCGTTGCTGATGAAACTCCAGTTTGTTTTCTTATAAAATTCTTTATGTCATTCAGGTTTTTTAAGGCCGTTGCCTGCGCGTGATGTCCGTAAATGACGGTTTTTTCTGGCATCATGATATTAATCAATCGTTGGGTGTATTCTGTCTGAAGGTTTTGACGAAAAGTGTTTACATCGCCACGCATATCATCCTTGTATATAGCTGTAGTAAGATCAGACATAAATTCGTCCAGGCTGTATTTGTTTCCATAAAGGCGACTGTCAGTAAGGCGTTTTAACACGTTTTGGTGCAACAGTTGATTCAAAACGTTTTTTTGCATTCCCATTACTAGGTCATGAATCTTCGGGTCTTCAGTTTGTGACATATGGTTGAACCCTCTGCGCTGTGGCTGTAAGCGCATGAGAGTTGGTGGTGAAAAATAGAAAGCCGTTGGTGAAAAGAGATAAGCATCTAAAGCATTAATCGCTCTTTTTTGTTCATTGTATGGTACCGCTCTAAATGGTGCGTTTGAATCGCGCTGTCCAATATATGCGCGATCTACATATATACCCCCTATATGGCGGGATATAACTGCACAAGCGTTGCTTCTTTCCCTTAATAAAATAGCAAATGCGTCACGTAGTGCTTGGTAAGATTCACCTCTATCAGAATATTTTACAACAAGATCATCCAATAAATATTTAGATAATTCAATTCTGTCACTTGCGTATGATATCGGATCACTTGACATATCATAAATCATGGCTTGCGGGTCAATGCCTTTTCCTGGGGCACGCATATCATCTGCGTCGTTACCAAACGCCAGGTTTGGAGAGGTGGACCGAGATAAAATTGTGTTAAGCCTACTTTCTTCCAATTCGTTGTTTTCTAGCGCTGTGGAATATCCAAATTCTATTGCCCAAACATCATATGGTCCCGGTGTGGTTGTGTAATATTCTCCTTGTACAGTTTTGGGTGGGGCAATATTAATTCCAGGGTATTCCATTACTGAGCTAGTCAACCCCATCTCTTCCGTAATGCCCTTTTTATGTACAATTTCATTATTATGTAAGTAGCTGGATTTAAAATTATGATTCAAGCCCAGGGTATGGCCGACTTCGTGCAACACCAACCTGATTAGGGATTCATGTATAATTCGTTTTTTAACTTCCTCACTATAACCAGATATTGTTGCTGAGGTAAAACCAAATTGGTTGGCCTGGTATAAATACTCTCCCGCGAAACAGTGTTCTTCCCAGTCATGTTTTTCATATATGTCTTCATATAGCTTATCATACTTCACCCGGTTTGTGAAATAAACAAACTCTAGCATTATGTCTGCCCCCAAAATCTGTCCGGTCCGTGGGTTTACAAAGCTGGGACCATAACCTCCAAATGGTGGCCGTGGAGATGAGGTCCATCGCAACACATTATAACGAATATCGCCTGCGTCCCATTCAGCATCGTCTGGTTGGGTTTTTACAACAATTGCATTTTTAAATCCTGCAGCAAGATATGCTCTGTTCCAACGCAAAACACCCTCTTTCACTGCCGGACGAAACTCTGTTGGTGTTGTGTTTTCTATCCAAAAAACAATTGGCTCTACTGGCTCAGAAACGGGCGCGGACGGTTCTTTCTTAACCAAATTCCAGCGATGAATAAGGTCACGGTAAGGAGTGTTGTCTGTTGATGTCAAATCAGTGACTTGCGTCATGAAATACCCTACCCTAGGATCGTCGTAGCGTGGATTATAATTGTTTTTCGGCGCCGCAATAAAGCTGTGTTGAATCACCATGTGAACTGCTCGGGGATCTGTGACTCCCGGTCCTCCACGGTTTGTTGGTATCGGGTTGTCATATACATATTTAATTACAACATCTGAATTGAGCGGGTAATTATTAAGCGCTATATATTGACATTTCTTCTTGTTTAATGATCCTAAAGTAAATCGGGCGCCTGGTTTAGTGTTGGGGTTAGGCGCGGGTTTGATTTGATATAGTTTCTCTGAAAGAAACATATCATCGACCTTAAGAAGCATTGCGCCCGTTTTTTCATCAATCGCTGTAATTTCTAAAGCGGCTAAAACAGCAGCGTTTATGTTTGCGGTTTCCGCGCGGCTCAATGGGTTGTCTGGATTGAAATAATAAGCTGTATTAATAGACACAAACTCAAGGCGGTTAAAATATTTTCTGATCTCGAAAATTTTACTGGTCTTATAAGCGCCACGAAAATGACCTACGTCTACCACGCCGTCAAGCGTATGAACAAAGTGTATATATTCTTTGTTGAGTTGGTTTTTGTCTATTAACATTTGCACAGATCCATTAACAGTGTCTTGAAAAAAGGTGAACAACCCTTCAATCCTACGTGAAGTTAACGTTAGTTCTGAGATTGTCTTTTTTGTATCGGTGGAATCTATTTTAACTGTGGTGGTGTCATTTGTTTGTTGGGCCGATAACGGTGTTAAAACAAGAGTAGCCAAACAACATATAGTGAAAAAGAAATGTTTAATAAAATGTTTTATTAGAAACATTGTTTCTTCATCTTTTCTGTAGGTAGAGATCTGTAATTGTGCCGGTAAACACCTCTGAGGCTAGGCCTACTGTTTCACTTAATGTTGGGTGTGGGTGCACTGTAAGACCAATATCTTCTGCGTCTGCCCCCATTTCAATTGCCAACACGCCTTCAGAAATCATATCGCCTGCGCCAGGGCCAACAATGCCTACACCTAACACTCGCTTGGTTTCCGGATCGAATAGAATCTTTGTTTTGCCCTGGTTGATTCCCATGGCAACAGCTTTACCGCTGGCCGACCAAGGAAACTCTCCTTTTTCATAAGGTATTTTGTTTTCTTTTGCATTTGTTTCTGTTAGGCCTGCCCATGCCACTTCCGGGTCCGTATAAACCACAGATGGAATGGCTCGGACATCGAAAGCTGCAGGATGGCCTGAAGCCACCTCCGCCGCAACTTTTCCTTCATGGGTTGCTTTGTGTGCTAACATAGGATGGCCTATAATATCCCCGATTGCAAAAATATTATTTACCGAAGTCCGTTGGTATTCATCCGTTTGTATAAATCCGTTTTTATTCACTTTAACATCTGTGGCTTCAATATTTAATAAACCGGTGTTCGGCTTTCGCCCTACAGACACCAATACTTTATCGAATACTTCTATGTTAAGGCCTTTTTCGTTTTTAATTGTGACGGTTATGGTGCCGTCTTTATTGGGTTCAACTTTTGTCACTTTTGAGGAAACCTTAATAAACTCAAACTGTTTTTTTAGTTTTCTCTGTAATGGTTTTACTAGGTCCGAATCTGTGCCGGGAAGAAGGTTAGGTAAATATTCTACGACAGAGACTTTTGCGCCAAGAGCAGCATATACCTGTCCAATCTCAAGACCAATAAATCCACCGCCAATTACCAATAATCTTTCAGGTATGTCTTCTAGGTCCAGGGCTATGCGGGATGTTATTATAGAAGGGTGTTCTGTGGGTACGTCAGGAATCAAGGCCGAAGTAGACCCGCCGGCAATAATACATTGGCCAAATGTAACGGACACATTCCCTGCTTCTGTTTTGATTTTTAATTCTGTATTGGATACAAATGAAGCGAGCCCTTGAACAACTTCCACTTTTCTTGCATTGGCCATTTTGGTGATACCCTTATTCAGTTGGGAAACAATTGTATTTTTATGGTCTCGCATCTTGTTAATGTCAATATCAGGCCTACCATATTTGACGCCCATTTTTTCTAAATTAGTTGACTCGTCCATAACTTTTGAAATATGAAGCAACGCTTTAGATGGAATACAGCCGCGGTTGAGACAAACTCCGCCCAATTCTGGATCCCGATCAATAAGAAGAACTTTTTTTCCTAAGTCAGCGGCGCGGAAGGCAGCAGCATAACCGCCGGGACCGGCACCAATTACAACAAACTCTTTTTGTCTTGATTTTTCCACTGTCCCTAATCTTTAAAGTGGTCTAAGTCTGATAAAATATCGGCGAACCTTGATGTAAATGCAGCTGCGGCTGCACCATCAACCACCCTATGATCATAGGACAATGAAAACGGCATTATAAATTTTGCAAGAAACTCGCTGGATTCTTTATCGTAAACTTGTTTCCACGCACTACGAGAGATACCCATAATGGCGACCTCAGGAGGGTTTACAATGGGTGAAAACCCTGTGCCGCCGATTCCTCCTAAACTTGAGATTGTAAACGTTCCACCTTTCAATTCATCGGGTTTTAGTTTTTTGTTTCTGGCGCGAGCGCTCATATCCATAAGTTCCGCCGAAAGCTCAAATACGGATTTTTTATCCACATCCCGAACTACAGGAACAGTAAGCCCGCTGGGCGTATCAACAGCGACTCCTAAATGATAATAATTCTTTAATATTAAGTTTTGCTTCGTGTGGCTCAATGAACTATTGAACTCGGGCATTTCCTTTAAAATAATTGAAAGGGCTTTCATCATAAACGGCAAAAAAGTTACTTTAATTCCTTTTTCAGCGCCCGTTTTTTTCATCTCTTTCCTTAGAGCGTCCAAGTCGGTGATATCTGCTGCATCAAACTGCGTAACGTGAGGAATTAATTGCCATGCCTGTTGAAGACGATCACCAGCAGTTTGTTTAATTTTGGTAAGTTTTTTGGCCTCGACATCACCCCATTGAGAAAAGTCAATCACAGGTTGTGTTGCTGGAATAGGTCCTGCAGATATGGCCATTTGCAGTTTGATATAGCCGTTAAGGTCATCTTTAGTGATGCGCTTTTTGGGACCCGTTCCTTTTATAATTTGAAGATTGATCCCTAATTCCCTGGCAAGCCGGCGGACACCAGGGGATGCAAAAACATTATCAGTCGAGGCTGTGTCTTTTGTGATTGGATATAGGGTGACATCTTGGGTTTTTTCTTCAGGGGGTTTTACAATCTGTTTTTCTTCTTCAGAAAGAACTGGCTCTTCCTTTACAGTTTCAGTGGAATCGGAAATTTCAATCTTAATTAGAAGTTGTCCTGTCTTCACTTCATCTCCAGAAGAAACAGAAACATCCGTGACGGTTCCGTTAACCTCTGCAGGAATTTCCATAGAGGCCTTATCCGATTCTAAAACAAGGATGGTGTCTTCCGCTGTAACGGTGTCGCCAGGACCAACGACCACTTCGCTAACTTCAGCGCTTTCGATGCCTTCACCTAAGTCTGGGAGGTGTATCTTTTTAATCATTTTTTCCTAAACCGTAGTAGGGCTCGGTTTTTCCGGGTTTAAATTATATTTCTTCATTACTTCGTCAGCTTTGGACATATCCAGTTTCCCGTCTAACGCAAGTGCTCGGATAGCAGTAAGAACAATATAATAACGGTCCACTTCAAAAAAATGGCGGAGATTTTCACGGGTGTCACTGCGGCCAAACCCGTCCGTACCTAAGGCATAGTACGGCCCAGGTACATATGGACCAATCTGCTCAGATACCATTTTTACATAATCAGAAGACGCAACAGTAGGCACACTGTGCTTGCTCAGTTTAATCTCTAGGTGGGATTTTTTTGGTTCCTTGTCTGGATGAATCAGGTTCCATCGCTCTGTCTCTTCTGCGTTCCGCCGCAATTCGCTAAAACTAGTAACGTTCCATATTCCAGGGTCTATGCCCCAGTCTTTTTTTAATAGTTCCGCGGCCGCTAAGGTTTCTCCCATTAGTGGGCCGCTACCAAGCAATCGTATGGTTGGTTTATTTGTGGTTTTGATTTTATAAAGTCCTTTAATGATGTCTTCATTTATACCGTCTTTTATGGGTGGATGTATATAATTTTCGTTTTCGACAGTCAAGTAATATATAACATCCAATCCTTTTTCATACATATCTTTAAGGCCGTTATGCACTACCGTAGCAATCTCATAGCCATAAGCTAAATCATAGGCTTTAATGTTTGGGGTAGCGGCGGCAGCCAGGTGGCTGTGTCCATCTTGGTGTTGTAATCCTTCACCATTAAGCGTTGTTCTACCTGCGGTGCCACCCACCAAAAAACCCCTTGTACGCATATCGCTTGCAGCCCAAATGAAATCCCAAATTCTTTGAAAACCAAACATTGAATAATAAACATAAAAAGGTATCATGTTAATTCCGTTCGTGCTGTAGCTTGTACCCGCCGCCACAAAAGATGAAATTGCCCCTGCTTCGTTGATGCCTTCTTCCAAAATTTGCCCATCAGAGGCTTCTTTATAATAAAGAAATTGATCAGAATCAACGGGATCATACACTTGACCTCCGTGGGCATAAATACCAAGTTGTCTAAATAAAGGGTCCATGCCAAACGTTCGTGCCTCATCTGGTATTATAGGAACAATATTTTTCCCGATTGTCTTGTCTTTTGTTAGAATTGTAAGCATTCGAACACAAGCCATGGTGGTTGAAATTTCCCGACCTCCCGATCCATCCAACAGCTCTTGAAATAGTGATATATCGGGGGTTTTTATAGCGGGTCCTTGTTTGCTACGATGGGGTAAAAATCCGCCTAACTTCTTACGCTGGTTAATAATATATGTTATTTCATCGCTATCATTGTCCGGTTTATAAAATGGAGCTGTGGACGCTTCTGAATCAGACAATGGTATGTCAAAACGATCGCGAAAATATAATAGTTCTTCGTCGTTTAGTTTTTTTTGTTGATGGGTTATGTTTCGACCTTCTCCCGCCTCTCCCAAACCATATCCTTTTATGGTTCTAGCAAGAATAACCGTTGGTTTTCCTTTTGTCTTAACCGCCTCTGAATATGCGGCGTACACTTTGATTGGGTCGTGACCGCCAATTCGCATTTTCCCAAGATCTTCATCATTAATGTGTTCTACCATTTCTAATAACTCTGGATATTTACCATAAAAGTGTTCGCGAAGGTAACCTCCGCCTTTGACAACGTATTTTAGCAAATCACCATCAACAACCTCTTCTGCGCGACGTAAGAAGAAATCCCTGTTTTCATGTTCAAGCAATTGGTCGAAATCTGTACCCCAGATAACTTTTATTACATTCCAACCTGCGCCACGAAATGACCCCTCCAGTTCTTGGATAATCTTACTATTTCCCCTAACCGGACCATCCAGCCTTTGCAAATTACAGTTTACAACAAAAATTAGATTATCAAGCTTTTCCCTTGATGCCAGCGTTAAACCGCCTAGCGATTCTGGTTCATCCATTTCACCATCACCGAGAAATGCCCATACTTTGCGACCCGTGTCTTCCATTAAACCGCGGTCAATTAAATAGTTCATGAACCTAGCTTGATAAACGGCCAATAATGGCCCCAACCCCATTGATACTGTGGCAAATTGCCAAAAATCTGGCATCAACCATGGGTGGGGATATGATGACAGGCCGCCATCCGGTGAAAGTTCTCGGCGAAATGCGTCTATCTTTTCTTTATTTAGCCTTCCCTCTAAATAGGCTCGTGCATATATCCCTGGAGACGCGTGTCCCTGAAAATAAACNAAATCACTGCCTTGTGGGTGGTTGGGTCCTTTAAAATAATGGTTAAACCCTACTTCATATAAATTAGCTGCAGACGCATAAGTTGATATATGTCCGCCAATACCTGGGGATTTTATATTTGCGTTTACCACCATTGCCATTGCATTCCACCTAACAAGGGATTTTATTTTTCTTTCGGTTTCCCGATTCCCTGGAAATTCAGGCTCTTGGCCTGCAACAATAGTATTTACAAAAGGAGTGTTTGTATTAAAAGGTAGGCGCGCTCCACAAGTAGAGGCAAAATCCACCAGTTTTTCTAATAGATATCTTGTGCGTTCAAAACCGCGTTCTTCAATTTCATCTTCAAGAGACTCTATCCATTCTTGGGTCCCTTGTGGGTCAATGTCTTCTCTCTTTAGGTTCGACATGGTCTGTAAATTAACGCCTCTGTGTTAATTCTATAATAAGGAAGATGTTGTTTCTTGGTATGCTTCATATTTGAATATTTTTCCAATCTCCCTTTCGTATCTTCCAAATCATTATTCCTGCAAATAAACCCATATAAATCGGGAACAGTAACCAAAGAGCCTTAAAGCCCAATCCCAGCACAACCCCGAACACATAACTGCCTAAAACAATAACGCCCCAGGTTAGGCATGACTCTACAACAGCAGGAAACAGTGTGTTGCCTGCGCCAGAGAGTGCAAACCAAAGAACAAAACCAATGGCATCTAAAAATTGTACGGCTCCTATCATACGCAAACCGAAAACTCCCATCCGAAGAATTTCTGGATCATCAGTAAAAATAAACAAATAATATTTTGGAAACAGAATAAAGCTTAATCCCATAACGCCCATAATATATTCCGCCAGACGAATTGACTCTTTAATGCTCGCTTCAGATTTGTTTATTTTATTTTCACCCATATATTTACTTACAAGGGTTGAACAGGCTTGTCCCACTCCCAGTGCGGGCATAAATGACGCATGCATTATAGTAAACAAAAGCTCGGTCGTTGCCAATTCTATAAGCCCTATCATACCAACTATTTTATAAAACATAGACCACCCAGCAGCAATAAACACTTCCTGCAGCCCTTGCGGTGCGGCCAACCTAAGTTGACGGTTCATCATTTCACCGTCCACTGATAACGACAAAACCGCAAACCTCGATTTAATTTGTTTTGAAAAAAGATATAATCCATAATGGACAAACATCCACAGTGATGCAACAACCGTTGCTATGGCAGCGCCCTTAACTCCCATTGCTGGAAAAGTTGTCCACTGCCAAAGATGAGATAAAAAAGTAAGGGCTGGGACATTTTCAGAAAAAAATAATTTTACCCCCTCAGAGCCATAAATGAGTCCAGCGTTTAAATATACATTGACTATATTGCTAGTAATGCTGACCCTCATGTGAATTTTTGTTTTTTCAACACCAGTATAAAAACCTTGAAAAACAAAGCTATAGGCTGAGAAAAGAAGGCCAAGGAAAATGATCGAAGAATACTCAATGGTAAGCGATGTTGCTTTTATGTCATTAATAAAAAACGGGATGAAATCCTTCGCCAACCACCACCCGGCGATAGATACTGGAAAACCGTAGACTGTCGCCATAAACAGCCCGTTATGTAGGGCAGTACCACATTGATTATATTTTTTCTGTCCCAATCGCCTAGAGGCAACGGTCTGAACTCCTGTCCGGATACCAATAACCAGGCTCAGGGCCCCCCAAAAAAGCATGGCTCCCATGCCGGTGGCTGCTAGGGCCGCGGCGCCAAGCCTGCCCACCATGGCAACATCAACCACGCTCATAAAAACCCTGCTCAAGTTTGACAAAATTACTGGGAACGCCAGCGTGAACAACTCTTTGGAAACAGGTTTGTCCTGTGGAAATATGAATTTCAGCACTATAAAGAACTCTTTAGTGAGTTTAAATCCATGATCTCAACGTCAGCTCGCAGAAGAAATTCTTTTGTTTTCGAACACACAGGTGCAGAGGTGGCAACCCTAATCCGGACATCTGGATCCACGCATAAAATTGATTTCGCCTGTTCGGATATTCTGTAGCCGTCTTTCATTATAATCCTGCTTTTTCGGTCAATGATTATATAAATATTGTCCGTTTTTTTATAAAGGGTGGTTCGAGACGTCAAATTATATTTTTTAGGGTCAATTCTTTTCATGGTCTTTTAGTAAAACAGCGTTGAAATTAACCCAATGAATATTTTGAATTGTTAATGAAAATCTGTCTTTCGGCGGAAGTTGAGTCCTCTTTAATTGCCGGGAAACCTGTTTTGGCCCTCGAATCTACAATTATAACACATGGCATGCCCCATCCTGACAATATTGAGCATGCCTTAAATGCTGAATTTATTTGTAGACAGCAGGGGGTTGTTCCGGCCACAATAGCTGTTGTCAATGGCAGGTGTTGTGTGGGACTAGAAAAAGGACAGATTGAATCCATAGCAAAAAACCCCTCTAACAAAAAAGTGTCTAGACGAGAATTGGGTATAGCCATTGAAAAAAGATGGAGCGGTGGAACCACTGTTTCCGCTACCATGCACATCGCCCACCAATCTGGGCTTTCCGTGTTTTCCACCGGCGGTATTGGGGGGGT
>JAKUOQ010000010.1 GCA_022450865.1 Nitrospinales bacterium
CAATAATTGTGGAAAAAATAAGCCATATGATTACCCCTTAGGAACTCCTTGTCCTACAAGAAAATCCCGCAGTATCTATTTACACAGGCTTTATTAAAACCTTTTAACCCATACATGGGCTCAAAATGTTATTTATAGCCGGAAAACTTTATAATTAGGTTAAGAAATTTATTTCCCTCTTTGTATAAAAGGGAATAGCTTGCGTCAAAATTCCGACAATCTTCGAGAGCCTTTATAGTTAGGTGATAGAGCAATATTTTAATATTGGTTGATGAACAATGGTTTTGACACTTATTTTTAGGGTTATTTTTGATTTTTTGACTGACAAAAATTTGATAGTTAAATGCCTCCCTAGCTTTCAACCTGGCTAGTGCGTATAAAAAAAATATAAATATGTGAAAAACTGTTTTATTTTGAAGGAGGTGTCAAAAAAAATATTAGGATTGGCATTGGTTTTTATAAGATATTGAAATATATTGAGTTATGATATTTTTAAGGTGATTATTTTTTCCCATGCTTGATTATCAAAATTAAACAGTCGACACTGGATAATTTTTACTAACAAGTTATTCACAATATAAAATTGGCTTAAAGCTTGTAATTATGTGTTTTATTTCTGGGATTGAAGAAAGCTTTCCATGTCAAAAGGCAGGTTGGCAGAAAAAGAAAGTTGCGTTCCAGAAAAAGGGTGATTCAATTCAAGATAGCGAGCGTGAAGAGCCTGTCTTTCCATTTTCAGGGTTCCGGAATTTGGATTTTTTCCACCATATAACTTGTCACCAATGACCGGATGATGAATAGATGCTAGGTGAACTCGAATCTGATGGGTTCTTCCTGTTTCGGGGTATAGCTTTATATAGGTCCAGTTTTTACCTCTTTGCAGCACCTCATAATGAGTGCAGGCTGGACGTCCGTATTCAGGACGAGTATCCATCTTTTTGCGCTGCGTCTGGTGTCTGCCAACTGGAGAATTGATGGTGCCATTTTCTTTTTTCACGTTGCCTTTTACAAAGGCTAGGTATTCTTTTTTTATTTCGCGTTTTTTAAATTGTGCTGCGAGATTTTTATGCGCAGCTTCTGTTTTGGCGATTAAGACCAGTCCAGATGTCTCTTTATCCAAGCGGTGAACAATTCCTGGTCGTTCAACACCGCCAATTCCAGATAGATCCTTGCAGTGATGGAGGAGAGCATTGACTAAGGTTCCTCTGGAATGGCCCGGTGCTGGATGTACTACCATTCCAGCAGGTTTGTTCACTGCTAGCATATGTTCGTCTTCAAAAATAATATCTAAAGGAATATTTTCAGGTGCGGTGTCCAACTTCTCAAGAGGAGGAATATGAAACTCAATTTTCTCTTTGACCCGAACTTTATAACCTGCGGGGCGCGACCTTTCATTGACCGTCACCCGTTTTTCATCGATCAACTTTTTAAGCCGCGAGCGACTGATCTCCGGCAGGTTTTCAGATAGAAAAACATCAAGACGTTTTTTGCTCGAAGCTTCGTCTACCTCAAATTGATAATGTTGCATGGTTTGCTTATCTCTTGCCTACAAAACTCTTTGTATTCGCAATCTAGTAGCACAACGATAACTGTTCGCATAAAATGCTTTTAACCCATTAACAGGAAAGGCCTGCCGCTATTCTAGAAGGCGAGGCATCAGCTCTACCAGATTGCAGGGCTTGTGCGTGCTATCAAATTGATGGACCAGTATCTGATCCCAGCCATCTTTACAGGCACCTGTGGAGCCCGGCAAGGCGAAAAGGAAAGTGCCATTTGTAACGCCGCCGGTGCAGCGTGATTGCATGGTGGAAGTCTTTATGTTTTGGTAACTCAGCATCCGAAACAATTCACCAAACCCGGGAATGGATTTGTCATACAATTCTTCAAAGGCTTCCGGGGTAATATCGCGGCCAGTGACACCGGTTCCTCCAGTGGCGATCACAACGTCTACTTCTGAGCTGGCGATCCATTTTTTCAATTGCCCCTGAATCAAATCTTTTTCATCCTTGATAATCTTTTTTTCTGCCAGATGATGTCCGGCACCTTTAATTCGATCGACCAGAAACTGACCCGATTTATCATCTGCTTCCGTCCTCGTGTCAGACACGGTTAGCACAGCAATATTCACACATTTTTTTTCAATCACAACCTGAGCTCCTGTTTACAAAATTACCTGCAAATCCGTTCGAATAATGCTTTGAATTTAGGTGGATTTAATAAGAAATTTGAAGTTAAATGCTTCAAGTATACCATAAGCCAAACAGGGAGCAAAAATGCCTACAGCAATCATAACAGGAGGCGCCGTTCGCATTGGCAGAGTCATGGCTCTGCATCTAGCAGACAAAGGATTCAATATTGCCTTGCATTATCATAAGTCGAATCCGTCAGCAGTGATTGAAGAAATAAAGTCATATGGTGTGCATTGCCAAAGTTATTCATGTGATTTTTCTAATCTAATCCAAGCAGAACAATTTATCGCAAGGGTACTTGCCGATTTTGATGATGTGGAGTTGCTCATTAATTCAGCGGCAAACTTTATCCAAGAAAACCTGGAAGAAACCCAACGGGATACTTTGATTGATACTCTGCATTTAAATCTAATGTCTCCTTATCTGTTAATGCGTGACTATAAGCGAACCATTAATAAAGGTATGGTCGTCAATATTATCGATGAACGAGTGCGGAAGCATATTTCCACTTTTGGGGCTTACTCCGTTAGTAAAGTTGGATTAAAATATTTAACTGAACTGGCTGCAGTAGAATGGGGAGAAACTGTTCGCGTAAATGGCATCGCGCCAGGACTTATTCTGCCGCCTCAAGGAAAGGCACCCGACTATTTAGAGAAAGCCGCTAGAAAAGTGCCTACTCGTACTTACGGAAAAACAGAAAACCTGCTCCAGGCTTTAGACTATTTAATAGAAAATCAATTCGTTAATGGGGACACGCTTTTTGTGGATGGTGCTGAAAGTTGGCAGCATTTATAATTTTGTTTCTTTGGAAAAATAAAAACTGATACTCTTGATACATAAGTTGCGTTTCCCATTTCAATACTAAGGAGATCCAAATGAAAAAAATGTTTACTATGATTTTATTGACCCAGATGGGAATGTTGCTGTTGTTTGTTTCGACTGCTCTCGCACATGACGGTGCGCATGAGGGTGAACAGGGTGATCATGGTATATATGAAGAAGGTAGTGGTGGTTCGGCGATGGAAATGGATCATCAATCCCGTGCTATGGGACACGAATATAAAGAAGAAGGTAGCAGTGGTATGAAAGATGATCATTCAAACATGAAGGGTGAACACTTGGGAATGGAACACTCTAAAGAATACTACGAAAAGAAGTACGGCAAATACGAGCACAAAAAAGATTATGTGAAAAAAGAAGGCAGTACAATGAAAGACGAGGCTATGAAATAAAAGAAGCGCAACACCAACACATGGAAGAAGGTAGTAAAACTTACCAGTGAATTATAGTGGATAGCAGGACCCACCAAGCTGGTTTGATAAAAGGATGGTGCGCTCTATTCTCGTATTTGGTTAATCAGATTTTGTGTATTCAATCGGATCTTTAAGCCCAGCTTCCTTGAATCCTTTCAAGCGCAGTTGGCAACTATCACAGCTACCGCAACTACTACCGTTTTCTTTAGGATTATAACAACTGTGGGTAAGTGAATAATCCAGACCCAAATTTACTCCTTTAAGTATAATCTCTGCTTTTGTAAGTTGGATTAATGGAGTGTGTATTTTTAATTTTTCTTTTTGCTCCACTCCCACTTTGGTTGCGAGATTGGCTAGAGTTTCAAATGCAGCTATGAACTCGGGGCGACAATCTGGATAACCACTGTAGTCTATGGCGTTGACTCCCAGAAAAATGTTCTGTGCTGTTTTCACTTCTGCGTATGCCAGACAAAAAGAAAGAAAAATAGTATTGCGAGCAGGAACGTAGGTTATGGGAATTTCTTTGCTCATTTCTTCTTCATCGCGATTCATAGGGACATCGATGGAGTCAGTTAGTGCTGATCCACCAAATTGTCGCAGGTCAATGGTCATGATCTGGTGATCGGCGACGGCTAATTTTTTTGCAATTTCTTTGGCTTTTTTCAATTCCACCCGTTGTCGTTGTCCGTAATCGAAACTGAGGGCATAGACCTCAAAACCCTGATTTTTTGCAATTGCTAGTGTTGTTGCGGAATCCAAACCACCGCTTAATAGCACTACTGCTTTGTTTTTCATAGTTTAAGACCCATTGCAGGATAAATACATATTATATATTGCCTGTTTCTAGGGGTTATTATATACTAACTTATTTAAAATCAGACCGAACATTCCCCCTGAATTTTTAAGGGTTTATACAGTTTTCATGTTTGAAAATTTATCGGATCGTCTTGAACGAATCTACAAAAATTTAAAAGGTCGAGGGATATTAAAAGAGGCCGATGTCGATGAAGCACTACGGGAAATTCGTGTTGCATTGATAGAAGCTGATGTCAGCCTGACAGTGATCAAAGATTTTCTTGCGCTAGTTCGCGAAAAAGCGGTCGGCCAGGAAGTTTTGAAGAGTCTGACTCCGGGGCATCAGATGGTTAAAATTGTTAATGACGAGTTAACGGTTTTAATAGGTGATGAATTCACAGATATACAGTTTGCCTCCAAACCCCCGACCATAATTTTAATGGCCGGTTTGCAAGGATCGGGTAAAACCACGACGGTGGGCAAACTAGCGAAACGCTTTAAAGAAAAAGGTAAAAGCTGTCTTCTGGTTCCTGCCGATGTGTATCGTCCAGCTGCGATTGAGCAATTGCATGTTCTAGGTCGAGATCTGGATGTTGCTGTTTATGAAGGCGGCGAAGAACTAGACCCGATTACCATTTGTAAAAAAGCTTTGGATGACGCAACAGATAAAATGAGTCAGGTAGTCATCATCGACACTGCAGGTCGCCAACAGGTTGATGAAGATTTGATGGATGAGCTCAAGCGCATTAAGGAAACAGTTCAACCACATGAAGTGTTATTTGTTGCTGATGCGATGATGGGCCAGCAGTCCGCAGAAATTGCAAAAACTTTCAACGATGCCATTGGTATCGATGGCGTTGTTTTAACGAAGATGGATGGTGATGCCCGTGGTGGTGCAGCACTCTCCATTAAGTCTATTACCGGTAAACCCATTCGCTTTATAGGTATGGGAGAAAAGTTGGATGCCCTTGAACCTTTTCATCCCGACAGGATAGTTTCGCGCATCCTTGGGATGGGCGATGTTATGTCGCTGGTCGAAAAGGCAGAAGAAAATTTTGAAAGAGAAGAACAAGAAGAACTGCAAAAGAAGTTTAAGACTAACGCTTTTACTCTTGAAGATTTTCGCGATCAGTTGAAGCAAATTCAGAAAATGGGTTCCATGGAACAGTTATTGGGAATGATACCGGGTGCTGGAAAATTGAAAGGTCTTAAGGTTGACAATAAAGCTTTTGTGCAAATCGAAGCGATAATTAATTCGATGACGCTCAAAGAAAGAGTAAAACATAATATTATAAACGCAAGTCGCAAGCGCAGAATTGCCCAAGGGAGCGGAACTCGCGTGAATGATATTAATAAATTGTTAAAACAGTTTGCGCAAATGCAAAAGATGATGAAAAAGGTTTCACGAGGTGGTGGACTCAATTTCGGAAGCCTGATGGGCGGCGGCGGATTCATGGGCCGTTAATAAAGACTTAGTTTTTTAGATTGAGTGTAATTTTATGAGTCTTTCCTTTTTTGGGAAGGCTGAATTTCAAGAAGGAGAAAACATTGGCAGTAGTAATTAGATTAACTCGACGAGGAGCAAAAAAGAAACCTTTCTACCGAATTGTTGCAGCCGATTCTAGGATGCCGAGAGATGGTAGATTTCTCGAGATCCTGGGAACATACGACCCTATGCTAAAAGAAAATGGTTGTAAGGTGGATGCGGAAAAGGCAGTTGAATGGATTAAGAAAGGTGCAAAACCTAGTAAAACAGTGGGCTCCCTTTTCAAAAAAGTCGGGGTCGGTGCATAGTCTTTGTATCACTTCGCCGATCGATAAATCCGATGAAGTGAAAGTGGTGGAAAGAAAAGACAGTAAAACTAAGGTCCTGCGGCTGAGGGTGGCTGAAGAAGATCTTGGCAAAGTGATAGATAAGCAGGGGGAAAAAGCCCACTCCATTCGTACTATTTTAAATGCAACTGCGACCAAGTTAAAACAAACTGGCGTGCTTGAAATTATTGGGTGACATGGATTGGATTCCGGTAGGGAGAATAACTCGATCTCATGGTTTGAAAGGGGAGTTAAAATTTTTCCCCTCCAACAGAGATGATGTCATATTGCAAAGAGCACAACGGGTTCGTTTGGGAGAAACTCAATTAAAGATTGAGTCGGTTCGTGGTGCCAAATCTCCTTTTATTATTAAGTTCGATGGAATCAATAGCATCGAGGCTACAAAAAATTTAACGGGTCAGGAACTCCGGGTTGCGAGAGAAGATTTCGAACCGCTACCTGAGGGTGAGTATTACCACTTCGAAATAGAGGGATTAAAAGCATATGATGATACCGGAAAATATTACGGTATTGTCGAAGTTGTAATAGCAACTGGAAGTAACGATGTCTTTGCTGTTCGAGGTGAAGGTAAAGAATGGTTAATCCCGATGATCGACTCGGTGGTGCAAACCATCGACCTCGAAAAGGGCAAGCTTATATTTCATTGTGTTGAGGGATTGTTTGAAGACACTCCGGTTTGACATTGTTAGTATTTTCCCGGGGATGTTTGAATCCCCCTTTGGCGATAGCATTATTGAACGTGCGCGCGATAAGGGATTGCTGGATATACGGATTCACGACCTGCGCGATTATACTTTGAACAAGCATCGTAAGGTGGATGACACGCCCTTCGGTGGTGGCGTGGGTATGGTAATGAATGTTGAGCCTATTGCCAGAGCCTTGGAGGCTATAAAGAAAGAAGTACCAAAAGCTAAGACGATTTTGCTTTCACCGGGTGGCAGTCCTTTTGACCAAGAAAAGGCGAGTGAACTTTCTTTTCAGGAAAGTTTAATCCTGATTTGTGGTCGCTATGAAGGGATAGATGAACGGATTCGACTACACTTTGCGGATGAAGAAATTTCTATTGGCGATTATATTTTGACAGGCGGAGAAATTCCAGCGATGGTTTTGGTTGAAGCTGTGTCCCGTTTAATACCGGGCATTTTGGGTGATTCCGAATCTATCGTTGAAGAGTCATTCTCAGATGGGATGCTGGAATATCCGCAGTACACTAGACCAAGAGACTATAAGGGATTTAAGGTTCCAGATGTTCTGGTTTCCGGTGATCCTAAAAAAATTCGTGCTTGGCAGAAAACGGAAGCATTAAAAAAAACAGAAAGTGTTCGCCCTGATCTTTTTGAAAAAAATAAACGGTCGAATTAGAAAATAAAATTTTGAAACAGGTCGCCGAGGTATCGAATTCGAATATTCATTTGGCGCTAGTCCATTTCCCTGTTTACAATAAATCTGGGGAAGTGATCGTTTCATCTGTTACAACTTTGGATATTCATGATATATCGCGTGTTTGCAGAACTTATGGAGTAGGGACATTTTATGTGATCACCCCACTTAAAACCCAGCAAGAACTGGTGGGGCGGTTGATTGGCCATTGGTTGACTGGGTATGGTGCTGAATATAATCCGACTCGAAAAGAAGCACTGCTGAAAACGGTTGTAAAAAACAACCTCAACGATGTAATTAAAGAAATTACGGAGGAAAGTGAGAAAAAACTTCGTGTTATTGTTACAGGAGCAAAAAAAGCACCTCAGAGTATTGGCTATGAGGCTTTGAAAAAAGAATTGAAAAAGGATGAGCCTAGCCTTCTTGTTTTTGGTACAGGGTGGGGATTAGAAAAAAACCTGATTCAAAATGCAGATCATGTTCTGCTGCCCATTGAGGGTATTAATGGATTCAATCATCTGCCAGTTCGCGGGGCCATTGCTATTATTCTTGATCGTTTGCTAGGTCTTCGCGAACCCTCGGTAGATTAACGAAAAGTTTTTAAATAAAGATAATTGTTTTAAGCACAACCCTAGGAGAAAGGTAAATGAATTTAGTAGACCAAGTTGAAGCTAAGGAAATGAAAAAAGAAGTTGCGGATGTTCATATTGGCGACACCGTCAAGGTGCATATGCGCATTGTTGAAGGTGAAAAGGAACGTATTCAAGTGATCGAAGGTGTGGTCATCAAGATGCGCGGTGGTGGAGCAAGAAAGACTCTGACAGTAAGAAAAATTTCATTTGGCATTGGTGTCGAGCGTATTTTTCCAATTCATTCTCCCAGAGTTGAAAAAATTGACATTGTCAAGCGTGCTAAAATTCGTCAGGCCAAGCTGTATTACCTTAGAGAGCTGCGTGGTAAGGCTGCAAGATTGAAGGAGCTCAAGCCTATCCGACCTACTACGAAAGCCAAGAGGAAACCTAAGCGAGGGAAAAAAGCCAAAGCCGCTAAAGCTTCTTCCTAATCGTGTTTTGTATGGTAGAGAAATTTTTATACCACACACGATACCACTTTTGTTGTGAGGGATCTAGGTATGACAAATATCTCTTTTATTAGGGAGTGAGGGCTTCAACTGAGACACCAGGTGTAGGTTGAAGGCTTTTGGGTTGGTCAGATTGTGGTAGCCTGAAGGATTGCCCGAGACCGTATTTTACTTTTACATTTTGATAATCGTATTTTGCTCGCGAAAGATAACTCCTGAGCCCTTGTATGCGTGTTGCGTCAGCCGGATGGGTTGAAGCCCATTCAGGAGGGCCTTTCCCTCCTTTTACTTGTCCGAATCTCTGCCAGAAGTTAATTGCTTCATTCGGATCGTAGCCTGCTTTTGCCATATAGATCAATCCAATTTGGTCTGCTTCACTTTCATGCAATCGGCTAAATGGTAGGGTGAAACCATAAAGAACACCAACCCCCAACGCAGAAAGAACAATATTTTTTTGCGTACTGTTTTTCATGCTCAAGCCAGCCCCGATCATTGCTCCTTGTAATAACATTTGTTGGGTCATTCTTTGCGCACCATGACGGGCAATGACATGAGCAATTTCATGACTCATTACGGTAGCCAATCCTGCTTCGTTTTTCGCTACAGAAAGAATGCCGGTATAAATAGCAATTTTACCTCCCGGTAAGGCGAAGGCATTCTTTTGATCTGACTCAATGAGCTTAATCTCCCATTCCAGCTTTGGCATATCGCTAACGGAAGCAATTCGTTGTCCTACTCTGCGGATAATTTGATTCAATTGTGTGTCTTCTGATTCCTTTTCTCTTTTTAATATCTCATTGTACGATTGTATTCCTAACGAAATTTCCTGTGACTTAGGAATAAGAATCAAGGCGGACCGATTAGAGACAGGTGTTGTGGTACATGCAGAAATGACAAGGCCGGATAGTATTATAAAAATAAAATGCTTTTGCATAAATTAATTATAAAAGTCTAACCCATGTATTTCAACCCAGCCTTTGAGAGGTGGGTTGCGTGCTGGATTTGGATACATTATGCTTTGGTGATGAATTTAATGGAGTATGAGACCAAAGCGGCGAACCAGGGTTTTAGAAATATCTCAGGAGTCGACGAAGCGGGTCGTGGGCCTCTTGCCGGGCCTGTAGTTGCCGCTGCGGTAATCTTTTCTCCCAATATCGATATCGTAGATTTGGACGATTCTAAAAAATTATCTCCGAAAAAACGCGAAGAACTGTTCCCAGAAATTCAGGAAAGAGCTACTGCTTATGGAGTTGCAGTCATAGGCCATAAGATAATTGATGAGATCAACATTCTACAAGCGGCACGGCTAGCTATGAAGCAAGCGGTGGATCAATTAAATCCTATTCCTGATCTATTGCTCATTGATGGAAATCAAAAAATTGAATCCAGTATAGATCAATGGGCGATTGTGAAAGGCGACTCTAAAAGCTTATCTATTGCCGCAGCATCGGTTCTTGCGAAGGTCACACGCGACCGCATTATGGACGACTACCATAAGCTTTACCCACAATACGCATTTAATCGTCATAAAGGGTACGGCACAAAATTACATCGAACTTTGATTCAAGAGCATGGTCCCTGTCCAATTCATCGCAGTAAGTTCAAGGGCGTTTCAGAATATATAAATCGATAAATATTTTATGCTTTCATTCTCGAAAAAAAAATGGTGTCTCACGGAAGTTTCTACGGACAAGTCCTTAGCTTTAGCCAAAGAACTTGATATTCCAGTTACCATAGCGGTGTTAATGATTAATCGCGGTGTAACGACCACAGAAGAAGCAAAGCATTTTCTCCACGCCGACCTTGCATTATTACACGATCCTTTTCTGATGGCTGGTATGGGTGAGGCCGTAAAGCGGGTGATCCGTGCTATAGATGATGAGGAATCTATCACCGTATTTTGTGATTATGATGTCGATGGTGTGACCTCAGCGGCTTTCCTGACACATTTTTTTCGCGACCTCAACTGTTCGGTAACAGCCTATCTTCCGGAGCGCCATATAGAAGGGTACGGTCTAAATTCAGACGCAGTTCGAAAAATACGGGAGCAAGGGACTACTCTGATGATAACCGCCGACTGCGGTATTACAGGTGTTAAAGAAGTGGCTTTGGCAAATGAGTTGGGTTTGGATGTGATTGTTACTGATCATCATCAGGTTGGTGAGGAAGGTTTGCCTAAGGCAGTGGCTGTCTTGAATCCACATCGCGATGAATGCGATTATCCCTTTCGCTTTTTAAGCGGTGTGGGTCTGGCGTTTAAATTAGCTGTAGGAGTTCGAAAAGAGTTGTATAAAGCTGGAAGGAAAAAAGAAGACTTACCAAACTTGAAACGCCATTTAGATTTATTTGCCTTGGGAACCATTGCTGATGTCGCTCCTTTGACGGGAGAAAACCATATATTAACTCGGCATGGATTAGATGTTTTATCCACTTCCAATAAGCCGGGGCTAGTGGCATTGAAAGAGGTGGCGGGAATTGTAGGAAATGTTGATGCACGTTCAGTAGGATTCGGCCTGGGACCACGACTCAACGCTGCGGGTCGATTGGGTAAAGCGGATAATGGGTTACATTTGTTAACAGCAACTGACCTTTCGGCCGCCAAAGTTCTAGCGAAAGAGCTGGAAAAAATAAATCAGGAAAGAAAGAAAATTCAGGAGGAGACTTTTCTGGAAGCAGAATCATTATTGCGTAACGATGGGGATCTTAAAAATAAGAGAGTGATTGTATTGGCATCAGAAATTTTTCACCCTGGAGTTATCGGCATCGCTGCTTCTAAAATAGTGGATAAATATCATCGTCCGACGGTTTTGATTGCAATAGAGGAAGGACTAGGGAAAGGGTCGGGTCGAAGCATACCAAAATTCAATCTATTCAAAGCTTTTACGGATTGTTCCTCACATCTCATACAATTTGGGGGTCATGCCTATGCAGCAGGATTATCTATAGAAGAAGAGAATATAGATAACTTCTGTGTTGCCATGAATAAAGTAGGAAGTCGATATTTGCAAGAAAAAGATTTAATTCCTCAATTGAGAATAGATAGTATTCTCAAGCTTTCTCAAATCGATTTGGCACTATATAAAAGCCTTTCTTTGCTGGAACCCTTTGGCGCTGAAAACCCAGTTCCAACTTTTCAATCAAATAAAGTCAAAATTAAAGAAGTAAAATATATTGGTAAGGAAAAAAACCATATTCGTTTTTATGCTACTCAAGGAGTAGGAAATATCGCAGTGGTTGCCTTCAACTTTGCCCATATATTCGATTCAATTGATATTGCTAATGAAGTTTTTGATATAACATACGAGCTTCATCTCAACACTTGGAATGGACGTGAAAAATTAGAATTGAGACTATTAGATTTAAGAGGGATGTGAAATTCGTTTTCTACTTTTTTCCTAAGTCTATAAGTGTGTAAATATTTTTTTTGGAGTGGGGGTCTTGTATCCAAGGACTTAACTTACTACTCAACCCTTACAGCTTCTTTGGGATTCAATTTTTGAGCGAGGCGAGCGGGGTAGAGTCCGGCAAGAATAGAAATTCCCCAGGAAAACCCAACCAACAGGAAAATATAAAAATAAGGGAAATGAATCTGGATGGTCCACCCAAAGGATTGTTTATTGATAACAAAAATTAGAATATAGGAAACAATAATTCCTGCGATCAAACCCATTGCAGACCCGATCAACCCTAATATTCCAGCTTCTATCATTACCATCCGTTTGACCTGGCTGGTGAAGGCACCTATAAATCTTAGAATACCTATTTCCCTTTTTCGTTCAAGAATTAGAGAGACCAGAGTGTTGAACAGTCCCAGCACAGCCACTAGAATGGCTATAATTTCGAGCGAATAGGTGATGGCAAAAGTTTTATCGAACACTTCCAGAACCTGTTTTTTGAGTTCTGAGTTGGATCGAAGGATCAATTTGTGTTCGCTAAGTCTATTTAAAATTTCTTTTCGAACTCTATTCAATTTGGTTTTATCATTGAGATAGATCACGAAACTGTTGATTTGACTTTTCTGGTAATATTTTAAAAAGGTGGTTCGGTCAAGAATGATGTAGCCCCTTTCTCGGGAGTAGTCGAAATAAATGGCTGCAATTTCCAGTTTTACCGCGCCCTTCGGGCTTTTTAAATTCAAGGTATCGCCTACTTGAACTTTATGTTTAAGAGAAAAAGCTTCTGAAACAATCGCACGATTTTTACCAACCATATACTGGTCTAGTTCATTTGCAGAGGGTCCTGCTTTGATCACAAGATTTCCAAATTTAGATAATACCGAAAAATCGCCCGTAGCTAGGACAACTGGAAGATTGTTGTAGGAAATATCCATAGCTCGAAACTGATCAATCGCTGTTATGCCAGAAACCAATTTTAGTTTTTCTACTTGTTCGGACGGCAAAGTATGCTGGTAGTCAATATCTCGCCCTCCCGCAACGCGAACAAATAAATCAGCTTTTAAAGTCTGGTCGATCCAGACAATTACAGTTTGTCGAAAGCTATGAACCATGATGGACATGCTGATGACCATCATAAATGCAATGGCCAGGGAGGAAACAGCCAGTGCGTTTCTCCCAACATTTTGCGAGAGATTCATGCAGGCCAATAGACCTTCTCCTCCCATCACTTTTTTAAAGAAATTATGAAATCTGTCACGAGTCCAAAGTAAGGCTGCTGGCGATAGCATAGACAAGCCAAGAATAATTAAGAAAACAGAAAAGAAACCGAAATAGGGGAATTGATTGATAGGTGGGAATTGTGTGCAGAATCCGGCGAGCAGAAAAACGCCTCCCGCCGAAAAATTTAATTGTCGACTCCCGCGAAAAAGTTTTAGATCATAACTTCCGCGCCGCATAACTGAAGTGGGCGGTGTTGTGGCTGCATCCCAGGCAGGTATGAGAGCTGAAATGAATGAAAGTATGACTCCTAATAAAAAATAGGGTCCCATTTCGTGCCATTGGAAATCAATTTCAGTGACATAACTCGGAGCGTATAGGTTGTTGACGGTCATGGAAATGGCATCCAGTGAAAATTGCGCAAAGTAATATCCCAGCCCAATTCCCAAAATGGAACCAACGGTACCAATGACTCCCGCTTCCAGAAAAAATATCAGGGCGACTAAGGTGGGGGTTGCGCCAAGCGCACGTAATGTCCCGATTTCGACCCTCCTCCGCACGACAGAAAGCGCGATCATATTGTAGATGAGGTATAGGGCTACAAGTAGGGCAACGAAACTCAGGGCCGTGAGATTATATTGAAACGCCTGCAGCATTTTTTCTACTTGTTGGTTTTTACGTTGTGGTCGTTCCACTTGAAGATGTTCGGGTAGTAAAGCAGAAATCTTTTTTTGCATGACCTCAAAATTTACTTTTTTTAGAAACTGAATATCAATTCGATCGAGCCGACCAAATTTTTCGAAGACTTTCTGAGCTGCTGCGATATCCATCAGCGCAAAATTTCCATTTAGGGCTTTGCCTATTCCCTTATTTTCAAGTACTGCATTTACCTTGAGTGTTTTTTCTTTTCCCTTGATCAAAAATTGTAGAGTACTGCCTACACCAAACTGGACATCAGGTATGAATTTTTCTGGAAGGATCACTCCTGCGGGATCCATGATGAGTGGCAATAGACCTTTTAGATCTTTATCCATTGTTTTGAGTGAAAAATCTCGAATTCCGCTGTCTTGTAAAAGATCGGTGCCAATAATTTCCACAACTTCACCGCTGGTAGATTCCAGACCATAACCTTCGATTACGGGATAGACTTTAATTTCTTTTCTCAGTGCATGGAGCTTTTCAAAATGGATTTCGTCAAAGTCTATGCCCTCGGCCCGAATCACAGCATCGGCACGACCGAGTACCAGATCGACACTTTCGGTAAATGACATCATCGTTTGTTGATTGGCGAGGCGGATACTAAGAAAGACAGCAACCCCTACAGCGACGCCAAAAATCGTGATGATAGTCCGAAATGGATCACGAATTAAGGGGCGCAGGATGAGCGCTGTAAAAAGATCCTTAAAGTAGTAAAGAAAGCTCACAATCAAATATCGGTTAGTTTTCCATCGCGGATTTCGAAATGCCGATTACCGAATTCTGCTATTTGTGGATTGTGGGTAACGAGAATGACAGTGGTATTAAAATCAGTAGCAGCGCGCTTCATCAGTTCAATAATTTTTTGTCCGTTTTCAGAGTCAAGATTACCAGTGGGCTCATCTGCCAGGAGGATCACAGGTTGGTGAACTAAGGCTCGAGCAATAGCAATACGTTGCATTTCGCCCCCCGATAGTTCTGCTGGAAAAGATTGAGCGCGATTCCAGAGTCCAACATATTCCAAAAGTGTTTGCACACGACTGCCCTCCGTTTTTGACGAATGAGCAAGAAGCAGTGGGAGTTCCACATTTTCCTGAATAGTCAGGGTCGGCATCAGATTGAAAAACTGGAAAACAAAACCAATTTCTTTCCTGCGTAATAAGGTTAGATCGTGGTCGGAAAGGTCAGAGACTTTTCGCTCTTGCAAATAAATTTGTCCTCGATCAGGTAGGTCCAGTCCTGCCAGTAAATTAAGCAAAGTCGTTTTTCCACCACCACTAGGACCCATGATGGTAACAAAGTCTCCAGCATCGAAACTCAAATTAACGCCCTTCAAAGCTGTGACCGAGGTTGCTCCATTTTGATAGGATTTAAAAACATCAACAAACTGAATAATTGCCATAGTTGAAAGAAGGTATCTAGTAATAAAAAATTAGCATGTCGTTGAACCTTATCGCAGATTATGATAAGGATGGGAAGTTTATTTGCAAAGTTTATTTTTAGTTTAATTAATCAGGGATTGAGGAATGGCTATATCGAAAAAAGTAAACGGATTTATGGAGAATTCTTCCTGGATCAGGAAGATGTTTGAAGAAGGGATTCGCCTAAAAAAAGAATTTGGCGAGGAAAATGTGTTTGATCTTTCCCTGGGGAATCCCGTCATTGAGCCTCCACAAAAAGTGCAGGATGCTCTGGTGCAGGCAGCAAAAGATACTTCGCCCGGTCTACACCGCTACATGCCTAACGCAGGTTTTCAGGATGTTAGAGAGGCCATTTCCAAAACACTTTCTGAGGAATGCAAAGTAACACTTTCTGCAAATGACCTAGTGATGGTTTGCGGCGCTGCAGGTGGTTTGAACATCACCCTTAAAACCCTTCTTGATAGCGGCGATGAAGTTTTAATTTTTGCTCCTTATTTTGTGGAGTATCTTTTTTATGCAGATAACCATGGAGGTAAAGTAGTATCTGTTAAAACACATGATGATTTTACTCTAAATTTTGATGCCTTGAAAAATGCTTTGAATGAAAAAACCAAGGCGGTAATAATCAATTCACCCAACAATCCCACCGGTGTGGTTTATTCTCGCGAAGAACTGAAACAATTAGCAAAAATATTGAAAAAGCATTCAGATAAATCGGGTAGGCCTGTTTATTTAATCTCGGATGACCCTTATAAAAAAATTACCTTTGACGGGGTAGAAGCGGCAAACATTCTCGAGTTATATGAAAATAGTATTTACATCACGTCCCACTCGAAAGACATTGCGTTGGCGGGAGAAAGAATTGGATTTGTTGCAGTGCACCCAAAATGCGAAGATGCTGACAACTTGATGGCCGGACTGATTTTTTCTAACCGGGTGTTGGGTTTTGTGAATGCGCCTGCTTTGATCCAACGTGTTTTAAAAAATGTACAAGGGGTAACGGTGAATGTTGAACAATATCGAAAAAAGCGAGATTTTTTATATGGTGAATTGGTCCGAATTGGTTATGAGGTTGTCAAACCTCAAGGTGCATTTTATTTCTTTCCCAAATCGCCTATAAAGGATGAAGTGGAGTTTGTGAATAAACTGGCAGAGAAAAAGGTGCTGGTTGTGCCTGGACGCGGATTTGGTTGCCCGGGCTATTTTCGTATATCCTATTGCCTTCCTGATTCGGTAATTGAGGGCTCCATCCCGGGATTCGAGTCGGCATTTCAGGCTTATCTTTAGGTTTAGTTCTGTCTATGGTGCAGACGAATCTTTTTTGATAAAATAAAACCTTATTCTACATAGATTTAAAATTAATCGTTTTTGACAGGAAATTTGGTTATGGCTTTGACTACAGATCAAATCAACCGGTACAGTCGACATTTGTTGTTACCGGAAGTAGGGGTTGAAGGGCAGGAAAAAATTTGTAATGCAAAAGTTTTACTGATCGGAACCGGTGGACTGGGTTCTCCATTAGCACTTTATTTGGCGGCTGCAGGAGTCGGTACGTTGGGATTGATTGATTTCGATGTCGTAGACTTCAGCAATTTACAAAGGCAGGTAGCGCATGGCGAGTCGACGGTTGGAAAACTCAAGGTAGATTCTGCAAAGGACCGAATTGCTGATTTGAACTCCAGCATTGATGTGAAAACTTATAACGTCAGGTTGTCGTCTGAAAATGTGATGGACATTTTTAAAGATTACGACATTATCATCGATGGCACGGATAACTTCCCTACCCGTTATTTGGCCAGTGATGCCTGCGTATTATTAAACAAACCTTATATTTATGGATGTATTTTAAGGTTCGAGGGCCAGGCTTCCGTATTTGATTCTAGCATCGGACCTTGTTATCGGTGTTTGTATCCCGAACCACCACCACCAGGCCTAGTACCCAGTTGCGCGGAGGGTGGAGTGTTGGGAATTCTTCCAGGAATTGTGGGTCTCATTCAGGCAAATGAAGCAGTCAAAATAATTCTTGGAAAAGGTGAGACTTTGGTGGGCCGTTTGTTGTTGTTCGATGCTTTGTCCATGAAGTTCAGGGAAATGAAGCTCAAAAAGGATAAGGCCTGCCCCATTTGTGGTGACAACCCGACTATTAAAGAATTGATCGATTATGAAGAGTTTTGTGGCATCGTTCCAGTTCAAGCATCTCCAGACGATGATGAAATGGAAATCGGAGTCGAGCAGGTAAAACAGATGATGGACAATAAGAAGGCATTTAGACTGATTGATGTGAGGGAACCCTCGGAGTATGATATTTGTAAAATTGGCGGGGCGATTCTGATCCCACTTGGAGATATAGAAGAACAAGACCTGTCAAAACTCAATGGTTTAAAACCAGACGAAGAAATTGTTTTACATTGTAAGGCAGGGGTGCGATCCATGAAGGCTGCCAAGGCGCTTAAGGAAATGGGATTTAAAAATCTGAAAAGCATGCGCGGAGGTATCAATGAATGGTCAGAAAAGATCGACTCTTCTGTCCCACTATATTAAAGGTCTGAAGTTTTAAATTGTCCTCCTTGAAAAACCGAAAAGTAATCGTGACAGGTGCGGCAGATGGGATTGGCAGAGCCCTTGCTCTGGCATTTGCGAAAGAAGGCGCACAAGTAGCGGGTTGTTCTCGTAGTGCAGAGCGCTTGGATTCCTTAGAGAAAGAGATTAAGGGTTCAGGGCATATCTTTTTTGCAACTGATCTTTCCAACGCCGAGGGGATTAGTGAATTTTTTAACAAGACGCAAGAAACGTTTAGTGGGATAGATATTCTTGTTAATAATGTCGGTGCGGTTTTAAAATTGGGAAACTTTTTAGAAGTTTCTGACCAGGATTGGGAAAATTCTTTCCAGTTGAATCTGATGTCAGCGGTTCGTCTGTGTAGGTTGAGTATACCTGCTTTGCGCAAATCTTCTTGTCCACGGATTATTAACATATCATCGATTGCCGCGTCTCACCCGCAGGAGATATTCCCGCATTACAGTGCAATGAAAGCAGGGATGTCCAACCTAACGGTTTCACTGGCACAAACTCTAGCCGAGGATGGTATTTGCGTCAACTCCATCTCGCCTGGTCCTGTATGGAGCCAGTCATGGGAAAAAGAAGCTAAAGCTCAAGCCAGTGGACAATCTTTTGAGCAGGTCAAAAATGATATCATGGGGCAGACGAGCATAAACATTCCCCTTAATCGAATGGGGATGCCGGAAGATTTAACTGGGCTGACTCTGTTTCTTGCTTCCGAGCAATCTGCGTGGATCACCGCAACAAACTTCGTTATTGATGGTGGATTAACGCGGAACCCTTTCTAATAGAATTTTCCCTATTCTGTAAATCTTTTAACCTATTCGTATTTCAATAAATGAAACCTTCTATCAACCCACAAATTTTTCGGGAATATGATATCCGCGGTATTGTGGGTACAGATCTCACCCCAGCATCCGTAACAAGTATTGGTAAAGCCATTGGAACCTATATAAGGCGGGGGAATGGAAAAAACATGATTCTCGGTAGGGATGTTCGTTCTAGTTCCGTAGAGTTTTGTAATATTCTTTCCAAGGCTTTAAATTCGACTGGTTGTAATGTTATCGATATCGGAATGGTTCCCACACCGGTGTTGTACTTTGCCCTTCATCACTTCAATGCTGATGGTGGTGTCATGATTACGGGTAGTCACAATCCTCCTGAGTTCAATGGATTTAAAATCAGCCAGGGTTTCCATAGTTTGTACGGAGAAAAGGTGCAGGAGTTGAAGGGATTGATAGAGGTGAATGACTTTGAAGTAGGAACTGGTACCACTCAGCAACAGCCAGTGTTAGCTGAATATATGGAAAAAATATGTTCTATTTTGGAAATTCCCAGAAAAATAAAGGTAGTGGTTGATGGAGGTAATGGTTGTTTTGGCATTGTTGGCCCGGATCTATTAAAAAAGTTGGGGCAAACACCTATCGAACTATTTAGCGAACCAGATGGTACATTTCCTAATCACCATCCGGACCCTACAGTTTCAGAACATCTTACCGACCTAATTGAAAAAGTCCGTCTGGAAAATGCAGAACTCGGTATTGGATTTGATGGCGATGCAGACCGAATAGGGGTTGTAGATGAAAAAGGAAACATTTTATGGGGTGACCAGTTGCTCACAATTTTTGCTCGAGATATTCTTTCCCGAAATCCGGGAGCCACTATCGTTGGTGAAGTAAAATGTTCGCAAAATCTCTATAAAGACATTAAAAAACACGGAGGAGTCCCGGTAATGGCTGCAGCAGGGCATTCTTTGATAAAAAATAAAATGCGCGAAACAGGAGCCTTGTTAGCTGGAGAAATGAGCGGACACATATGCTTTGCAGATAATTATTATGGTTTTGACGATGCCATTTTTGCAGCATGTAGAGTTTTACAAATTGTCGCCCAATCGAACAAAAAGGTTTCTGAAATGCTTGCCGACCTTCCCGAAACGGCTTATACACCTGAGATTCGAATTGATTGTCCTGATGACCAAAAGTTTAAGATTGTTCGTGAATTAACAGAAATATTTCGAGAAAAATATGAAGTGATAGATATCGATGGAGTTCGGGTCAACTTTGATGATGGGTGGGCTTTGATTCGGGCTTCAAACACACAACCTGTTTTAGTTCTTCGACTTGAAGCTGTTACCAAAGAAAGATTGAAAGAACTGGTCGCAGTCATAAAAAAACAAACTGACAAATATAAACCTGTTATTCAGTTCGATTACGAGCCATGATAAAAAAGTATTTACATACCCGGTTTCGGGTATCAGATATGGATAAATCTATATCTTTTTATCAAGATATTCTGGGAATGGAAGTTATCGAGGAGAAAACTTCACCGCGTGGTTCAAAACTCGTTTTTCTGAAGTTTCCTGGAACGGATTGTGATCTGGAACTATGCTCTTTCCCAAATTCAGGATTGGTTCACGTTCCTGAAGATTTAGTACATCTTGCTTTCGAAGTGGAAAATTTGGAAGATTGTATCAACCGGCTCAATGCTGCGGGCATCCCAATCACCGAAGGCCCATTGGAGTCTTCAAATGGAACACGATTTATATTCACTGAAGACCCAGATAAATATGAAATCGAGTTGATGCATTATAAGAAATAATATTCATGCACTATAATTCCTGAATATTCTACCACTAAAGAATAAGCCCATTTTTCTTAAGCCATTCTTCGGTGTTGAACTTTTTATTAGAATATTCCTGGAACTCGATTTCTTTTTTGGAGAGTTGCTGCCCATCGATGAACTGCGATTTCTTTAGAGATTTTCTGCTAGCGCGTTTTTTAGGAGTAGGTTGTTCTTCTGTGAGCTCTTCTTCAACTTCTAATTCCAATGAGTCGGTCAACACTTCCATCTTCAGTACAAGAACCATAAAACTTTTTGGGCAGATTTCTTCATTTTTTTGAATTTCTGCGACGATTTTTTTCACCTTAGGTGACACCATTACTGCTTCTGTAATGGCCTTGGATAATTTTTCAAAACTGCGCTCAGCTCCATCGGATTCACTCACAAAACCCCCCTTTCGATTTTATAAAACTCGAAAAAATTTAAATCATTTACATATCTAACCTTAAACCCACCAAAATCTCTTGTCAAGGAGACCTTTGTAAAAACATAAAAAAGAAGATAAGTTATAATTTGTTCTACTGAATTTGTTCTTAATTAAGAGATTATTGTTTTATGGATTTTGCTCAAAAAATTTTATCTTCCCCGTCTCTCGTGTGGATTTTGGCGGCAATGGGGTTTTATCTCATCAATATTTTTATGGGTTTGTTTATTGGTTTTCAAAAGAAAACAGTCCAAAACCTTAAAATTCACAAATACTTTTTTTATTCAATCGCATTTTGTCTGATATATTTTCTGATTATGAATCAGATACACCATGAAAACATGTGGGTAGATTATGCAGTGGTCTTTTATATTGTCGCATTCGTGCCTTTCAGCAAGCGTTGGGATATTTTGGCGCACGCCATTATTGCCGCAGTTGGTTTCACACTATTACCACTTCTTATCGTTATCCAAATATAGGTAATTTTGTCAAGTATTTTGCAGTAGTAAGTACCCAGAGGGAGAGAAGGGTGATGAAAAAGGAGAGAAGAGATTGGTCTATAGATCAGTCAGCTATAGCAGCTTTGACGGTAATGTCACCGTAGACTTTTATCCGACAGCCGAGTTTCTGATGGTCTTCCAGTCGGTGAATTTTTTCAAAGAAGGTTCGCCCATTGACGTTTTCCATAGGTTCAACCTCTACGACGCATTTGGCACATAAGCCACTACCCCGGCAATTGAGAAATTTGTTGAGGCCTTTATAAACCTCGGCATCATTATAAAGAGCTGCCTGCCGTAAATTGGCACCATAACCTGCTTTAAACTCGTAAGTTTCATCAGTTTCGGTGTTTATGACTTTTATTTTTGGCATGATAAACCCTTTACATATTGTTTTTAGCGAGCGCTATTAATGCCCGAATAACAAGGCAATGTCAATCCTAATCTCAATTTGGTTGCTATTCCGTGAAGAGAAATTATATAGAATAGTTATGGCCCATAAGAATTTTCTTTTCTTTCAAGTAGTTCTGAATTTTGGTCGATGCTTCTTTTGCATTCTGGGCTTCATCAAGCGAAATTAAAATATCCGGTTGGCCAACAGGTTTTGAACTGACCTGTATTTCTACTACTTGATATGGGTTTGCCAATAACTTGAGATCTTCTTGATCTTCCCTGTGAAACGCATTTGATGTAGAAATCACCACATGCCCGGCATCAAGAAATAGTTTAGCAACTTCGCCCAGTCGCCTTGCAGATTCTTCTTCGGAACTTCCTATATCAGCAGAGACTCCTAAATTCACATTTCTTCGATCCAATAGATAACTTTGGAAATTGTTTTGGAAAAGGTTACGCTCCAGTGTTCTTGCTAAAGGCCCTTTTCCTGATCCTGGTTCGCCGGTAATAAGGATTAGTGCAGCGCTGTGCCCGTTTCGATAAGCTCGTTCTTCTGGTTTAATATCGCTTTTGATCCAGTTAAAATCGCGGGTACGAACTTCATCTCTAAGTTTATCTTCTTTTGTTGTGGGGCTATAGGTGGTTATTATTCCACCACCACACACATCATATTCATCTACCAAAACAAAACGTCCTGTGGTCGCGATAGAGCCAAAAAGATCGAAAGCCACAGGTGATCTCGTTTTTAAAGTAAGTTCTGCAACATCATTTTTGGCAATGTACTCTTGATTGCTAAGAGTTTCCAGGGTAGAGGCATCAATTGCTTTTTTAAATTCATGAACTTCACATTCCACTTCTTGCGTGTTGAGCTTAATCGTAAACTGTCTTCCCTTTTCCAACTTTCGTTTCCCCATCCAGAAAACATTTGCATCAAAAGTTGTCGATACGATGGGTAGCTCGTCCATCAAGGTGCAGACGTCCCCACGCTCAACAAAAATCTGTTCATCCAAGGTGAATCCGATGGATTCTGAAGAGGTTGCACCATTAGGTTGTTTGGGAACGCTCCATGATTCGATTGTTTTAACTACGGCTTTTTTGTTCGAAGGTGAAAAGATAACACGGTCTCCTACCTTGAGTTTGCCAGATTCCACGCGCCCCGCAATGATTCTTCGTTCATCAAACTTATATACATCTTGTACTGGAAAGCGGAAGGGGAGATGATCGGGTCTTGGCTTTTTCTCAAACTGATCGAGCATACTTAAAACAGTCGGTCCTTTGTACCAGGGCATTTCGTCTTTGAGCTCGGCTATATTTGTGCCCAGCTTTGCTGAGACAGGGATGAACTCTCTTGCCTCAACGCCTAAAGATTCTAGAAAGTTGGAATATTCTGCCTTGATTTTGGAATAAACTTTTTCGTCGTATCCCACTAGGTCCATTTTGTTGATGACCACCGCTACCTGGGTGAGACCCAATAGTTTGAGGATATAACCATGGCGGCGGGACTGTTCCTGCACTCCCTCCTTGGCATCGATGAGGAGAAGCGCGGCTTCAGCATCGGCGGCACCCGTCACCATATTTTTTAAAAACTCTTTATGGCCCGGCGCATCAATGATCACATATTTTCTTTTCGCCGTATGAAAGAAGATTTGTGAGGTATCGATGGTGATACCTTGCTCCTGTTCTTCCTCCAAAGCGTCCAGCAGGAAAGCGAACTCAAAAGTTTTTCCCTGTTGGTCACAAATGTCTTGTACAAACTGGAGTTTACCTTCAGGAAGGCTTCCCGTATCAGAGAGCAGGCGACCCACTAAAGTAGATTTTCCGTGATCCACATGACCTACGATAACCATCCGCATCAAGCGGGTGGAAAGATCTGGAGCACTTCCGTTATTACCCATTTACATATATCCTCGGGCTCGAAGTTTTTGCATCGCGTAGGTATCTTCCTGATCCTGTGCCCTGCCGGAGCGCTCTGCTGTGGTTGCGTTTTTCAACTCTTCAACAATCTCTTCTACATTTTTTGCATTAGAATCTATGGTACCTGTGCAAGGTGCACAGCCTAAAGAACGGTATCGTTTACCCTCGGGGGTTGCAAAATAGAGATCTATGATGGGGATGTTCTCCCGCAAAATATATTCCCATACGTTCAATTCCGTCCAATGAAGAATGGGATGTATCCGGATATGTGTGTCGTCCGAAAATTTAGTTTTATATTGATCCCATAACTCGGGAGGTTGGTCTTTAAAGTTCCATTCAAAGTTTTTATCCCGTGGCGAGAAATAGCGTTCTTTGGCGCGAGTGCCTTCCTCATCGCGGCGGATACCGAGAATAAGTCCAGTGTAACCTTCTTGCTCCATGATGCATTGCAGGCCCTGCGTTTTAAGAGCTTCACAGCATACGATGCGCCCTTTTTCGTGGTTCATCCCCTCATCCAGCGCTTTCTGGTTTTTTCCCACTACCAGATTCAATCCCCACTCCTTTGCATAAAAGTCGCGGTATTCGATCATTGCTGGGATTTTATAGGTAGTGTCTATATGAACCAGAGGAATGGGGCAATGCCCGAAAAAGGCCTTGCGTGCAAGCCAGAGCATTATTGTTGAATCCTTACCGATCGACCACAGCATGGCAAGGTTTTTAAAGTTTTTATAGGCCTCACGGAGGATATATATACTCTGATTTTCAAGCTCGTCTAGGTGATCCATGTAATGTAATAATTCCTCAAATTAAAACCCACGGTAATATTCCCCAGGGTTTTTCATGTATATTTTATAAAGATCTTTGTCGGATTCCCCGTCCGCTTTTGGCGGGCTCATTTGTAGTAGAAAGTCTACTTTATCCTGATTTATCAATAGAATCAAGGGGGACGGTGATTTTACGGGAATTTGGTCCAATACGCAATGAGAATGCTGCTTTTTTTGGGTTTTTTAGACGCAATGTTGGTCCCGGACATCGGCGAAGGGGGACAATTTAGGCAGGTATTGTGGCTTTGAACGTAAAAATTCTGATCAATCCCTGTATTTACTTTTCAAGGCTTAGCAATAGAATTATTTCTTTCTGATCGAAAATAATATAATGCTTCATAAATCAGATCAGTTTATTGTAGCTAGTAAATTTGCCGAAATTCTAGTATTCGGCCAGAAAATTTTCAGGTTCTCGTCGTCGCCGATTTTAAGTTTTGGCGTGCAAAGTAACAGATCGTTCCTGGTCTAGCGAATTACTTTTGCGGGGACTTCTAATGAGTTTAATAGTTCTAAAAAATGATTTCTTGGAATAAGAAAAGAACAACCTTCCTTATAATTGGTTCCGGCGTCTGGATATTTTTCCTAATCGTATTATCAATTTACCTTTATCCAGAAAAAAGAAATAATCCAAAATTAGAAAAGAAAGAATGGATTGATTTACTGCGAAAAGAGAACAAAAATCATGAAGAAAATATTGCTGTTCTAAAAACATTAAAGGAACAAAAATCCTTTAACGTAGATAAGAGTGAAATTAAAATTTTAATTGAAAAATCTATCACTAGTCTTGGATCATCTATCTTGCAACATCAAAGGGAATACAATGAAAAAAAGGAAAGGTCTTTGAAGTTTCTTTTTTATGGATTAGGAATATTGGTAGGAACATGGGGTCTTCTCTATTTTTTTTCAGAAAAGAAAGGTTAGTTTTTATTTGTTTTTAAGCAACTTTGATAACCTGAAAAGAGAGTTTCGAAATTCTTAAAAGATTTTTTCATAACCTCAAGTTTTTTAAAACAGTTTTCCCCTCCATTTGCCTTAACCGTTTTTTTAAATTCTCTAGAACAATCGAACCCTAATTCCCCTTGTTTTATCATCTGCACGCAGGTTTTTAGCCTATTAGCTCTATATTTCAAATTGCTGAAAACCTTGTCACGATATTCTGCAGCAGGCCGGGCACATAGCTCAACATCGTCAATTTCCTGAATTAGTTGATCCGCGTGATTATTGAATTTTATTTTTATATCATCACAAATAATTTGGTTGGCCCAGGCAGGAGAAGAAAAAAGAAGGATTATTGGTAAAAAGAATATACAAAAATTTTTAAGGCCCCTAATATAGTGTGACCTTATATACATTCTTCGAACGCATTAAAAATGCGAGTAGATTTCAAATAGACTGCTAAAACTTTTCCCCTTAAGATCATTTAATCTTCCATTCGGTTCCATTGGCAGTATCTTCAATAAGCACACCTATTGCGGTTAGTTCGTCTCGGCAGCGATCCGCTTCGGCCCAGTTTTTTGATTTGCGAGCAATATTCCGGTCGGTGATCAATTGCTCGATTTTTTCAATATCGAGATCTAGGTTTTCCTTTTTTATCGAAAACAACTCTTCCTTAAATTTTTCGGGCGTACTAGCAAATAAACCGAGAACTTTTGCGGCCTTGATCCATGCATGAGCCGTTATGGCAAATTCCTCATCAATGGATGCTGAGTTCAGGTTTCGCAAACCTTCATTCAAATGCGCCATGACAACTGCGGTATTCAAATCGTCATTCATGGCTGTCTCAAAACTCTTTGTTAATGGATGCTCTTTGACTTTTTTCTGGAGCCCTGAAATAGAGTTTATGTCCAGACCTTTGATTTTTTCGTTGATTCCCGCTAGCCCTTCATAAAACCGAGTCATCACCTTGGTCGCGTCTTCCAGGTTCTTTTCAGAAAAATCGATAGGACTACGGTATTGACTGCTGATTAGAAACAGTCGCAATACTTCCGGATGATATTTTTTGTAAACATCACGCAGAGTAAAAAAGTTGCCCAACGATTTCGACATTTTTTCCTTATCAATATTAACAAATCCATTATGCACCCAATATCGAACTGGCTGTTTGCCAGTGCATCCACAGGACTGAGCAATTTCGTTTTCGTGATGAGGAAAAATAAGGTCTTTGCCGCCCCCGTGAATATCAAAGGTATTGCCTAGATATTTTTTGCTCATAGCAGAGCATTCAATATGCCAACCTGGCCGACCTTTTCCCCAAGGACTATCCCAGAAAGGTTCTCCCGGCTTACTCTTTTTCCATAACGCAAAATCCAGCGGATCTCTTTTTACTTCGTTGACTTCTACCCTAGCCCCCGATTGCAAATCATCGATATTTTTACCTGACAAACAACCGTAATCTTTGAAGGATTTAATAGAATAAAAAACATCACCATCGGATTCATAAGCCTTTTCCTTATCGACCAGAGATTGGATCATATCCAACATTTCCTGGATGTGGTCGGTCGCTTTTGGTTCTTCAGTGGGTGAGGCAATATTTAGTTTCCCCATATCCTGATGAAAAGCTTCGATGTATTTTTGATTGATCTCCTGCCAATCTACACCCTCTTTGTTGGCACGGTTGATAATCTTGTCGTCGATGTCCGTGAAATTGCGGATGAAGCAAACCTTGTTACCGAGGTACTGCAGATAACGGTAAAGCGTATCAAAGGCAATAGCAGAACGGGCATGACCCACATGGCAATAGTCATAAACGGTTACTCCACAGACATACATTCCGACATAGTTTTCTTTTTGCGGAACGAAGTCTTCCTTATTGCCGCTCATGGTATTGAATATTTTAAAACTCATCAGAGTAGGCTTTATAAAAAAAGGGTTTAACGTTATTTTGTAAAGTATTCTTTTTTATATTCAGGTTTGATTTTACTCTATTTCTAACCAGTGAGGTAGGTCTGTAACTAAAACTTTACGGGTTCTCTGAGTCGTGAATATTTTAGAAACAAAAAAGTCGATTATTTCTTGCCTCCCCTACTAAGGGGTTGGCTGGATACGCGCTTCAAGCTCTGTGACATTATTGCGCAGTGCTGCGACGGCAAAATTAGCCTGACTTTTTAAAGATGCTTCTGTCACTGGTTTTTCTGATTTTCCGTAGCCTGAGATTTCTTTACGAATTTTATCCAGTTTTCGTTCCAGAAGAATACTACGTTTGGAGCTGAAACTTTTGGCAATGGCGTCTTTTAGGCCTTCGCCGTCAAAATGTTTGGTGATAGCCATCAACATGCGTTTTCGGGAAATGAATTTTTTTCCATTTTTCCAGTCTTCAATAGCCTGATATATTTCTCTTTCAATATTGTCAACGATAGCGTTGTAATCAGTAGGGTCAGTCATGTCATGGATTTCTCCCCTGACAGAAGCCGACTTGATATCAAAATCAAAAGTCTGGTTGACACCCTTAAGGTCAGCTGAGCGGATATTTGCATTGACTTCATCGGGACTCAGCATAGGTGCCCAAACCTGCATGATATAACCCTCACTTTTAACATTCTTAAATTCATATTCTCCTTTTTCATTTGGTTGGGTGTAATAACCATTAGGAACAACGAATAAAGTGCCGATCATGTCTTTATGCATATTGCATCGCAAAACTATAGGCCCTGCTTTGTTGACTTCGATGGATTTAAATGAGCCCGAGGCCATAGCACCGAGATTGAACTGGTTGCCTTGGGATTTAGAAAAAATATTATGCACTTCCCTATCTTGGTTTGAGAAAGTGATAGTCGCTCCTACCTGAACGATAGAGTGACGGGGTTGGAAATTTAATCCACTCTGCTGGATGGTGATGGATACCCCTTTTTTTTGTTCTTTAATCCGCATTTTAGTTTTTGTTTCGAGGAAAACCAATGTATTTGGACTGGGTGGCCTACCGTTAATAAGAATTTTTCCTTTAACGTGAGTGGTTTCGTTGACTTTTTTGGATCCTTCCATTTTATGGTCGGATCCTTCAGTTTTATTTTTCTCTTTTTTAATTTCCGGTTCATTTGCAAGCGAAGCTGCTTTGACTTCTTTTGTCGGTTCTAGCTTCTTCTCTTGTTTCGGTTGATTTATGGGTTTTTTGGTATCCACATTATATTTGCCCAAGGCAGTGAGCATTTGAACTACAAAGGGTTTTTCATATTGCTTGTCTAGTTCGATAGCTTTTAAAAAATGCGGTGCTGCCAATTCGAATTTTTTCTGGATTCCAAGAACGATCCCAAGGTTGAAATGAGCCAGCGCGAAGTTAGGTTGGATGGCAATGGCTTTTTTATAAACCATCGTTTCCTGATCGTACATTTTTTTTCTGCCATACGATTTTCCTAGGAGGTTGTAGGCCATGAGATGGTTGGAATCAAGCTCTATTGTTTTTTCGAACAGACGGATGGCATCTTCAGGAAGGTCTCCTTCTAGTTGCGACATACCCCAGTTAAAAGTAATTTCACTGTCGTTAGGGGCCAGTTCATGTGCGCGTGCAAAGCGTTTATTAGCGCCTTTAAATTTTTTCGCCATTCTCAACGCAGCCCCCCAGATGGAATAAAGGTCCGATGAGTCGGGACTGATTAAAGAGGCTTTTTCAAACTCTCTATTACCGGCATTGTATTCACCTTTCTCAGTAAGTTTCATGCCCTTTTGGATATGTTCCAAAGTTTTTCTAGGCAACGTCGAATTGGGAGCAGGGGCGGTAGTTGCTGTTTTAACCAGATTCCCTAAGTCTGTTTTCGCGGTCGAAACTATTTCCCGGGATGTTAAACTATCACTGTTTGCTGTGGATTTTTGATTATCTGATTTAGTCTTGGATTTTTTTTGAGATTCTTGATAGTTCTCATAGGGTTCGAGGTTACTGGGGGGAGTTGAATAAAACATTAGAGCCCAAAGCCCAACTCCAACTATTGCCAGCCCTATAATCGTCATGATAGAGTTTTTTAGTAAATTTGTTGACTCTGTTTTTTTGTGTTTTGAATCCATGATTTGTTTCTATAGTCCTCTAATCATTGTTGATAACCCATTTGATCAAGATCTCTGTGGCTCAGTATTTCTCCCCTGTCTTCCAAATAATGTATTAGATCATAATTCTGACCAGTGCAATTTATTCGCTCAAAGAGTTTTTAATTAATTTTGGGAATAATCAGGTTGAATTTTCTCGAGTAATACGATTAAATCATAGCCGCAAACGACCTGTCAACTGAACAGCTTCGTTTGGAGGGGTGATTATTTCTAGCCAACGAGATTTTTCTACTCTCTTTTATTACACAAACCGCTTGGGTGAACAGGTTTTTGTACTAATTTGAAACCCGACCAGTAAAAATACAAATGGAATCCACTACCGAAATAGAGAATTCGGACCTTGCTACCTTCTTAAAAGGTAAGTCCGGTTATCTTCCCTGTCAGCATATCGAAAAGGCTTTGAAGGAAGAGATAATTTGCTCAAAAATTCCTATTGAAAGTTCGCAGATACAACCGGTGAGTTTGGATTTACGATTGGGACAAAAGGCCTACCGTATTCAGTGTAGCTTTTTACCTGAGAACGAGCCAGTGGAAACTCGTTTAAAAGAAATAACGCTTTATGAGTTTGATATCTCTAAAGGGGGAATTTTAGAAAAGAATGCGATTTATCTTATCCCTCTAATGGAAGAATTGAATCTTCCTCCTTCGTTTTATGGTTTAGCCAATCCGAAAAGCTCTACAGGTCGTTTGGATATGTTCACCCGGGTGATTGTAGATGGCGGCCATCGATTTGATGAAATTCCACGTGGTTATCGCGGTAAGATTTATCTGGAGGTGATTCCTCGATCTTTTCCTGTAAAAGTAAAAACAGGGTTGTCATTGAATCAATTGCGAGTTGCGCACGTTACCTCGCATACCCTAGGTAAACAGGGATTGGAGATCAAATATAAAAGTAATCCTATTCTATTTGATCGCAATGGATTTGCCATACCTTTCGATCAGGTGAAAGTGGAAGGTGGAGTTTATGTCGGAGTGGATGTTTCAGGTGACCAACCCGATTCCATTGTGGCTTATAAGGCCAAAACCAACTCCAATGTTATTGACCTTTCCAAAATAGGCCATTACAAGGCGGAAGAATTTTGGGAACCCATTTATAGGCCAAAAAAGAACCGATTGATCCTGGAACCGGAAAGCTTTTATATTATGATGTCCAAAGAAAAGATTTGTATCTGGCCAGATTGGTTGGCAGAAATGATTGCCTATGAGCCGAATAGCGGTGAACTGCGCACCCATTATGCCGGTTTTTTTGATTCTGGTTTTGGATGGAACGGCACGGATGAACTGATGAATCAGGGAACTCGTGCAGTGATGGAAGTTCGTCCCCATGATGTGCCATTTATGGTGGAACACGGACAAACTTTTTGCCGGCTCAAGTTTGAGCGGGTAATAGAAAGACCTGATCGGGTTTATGGAGTTGAATTGAAATCAAATTACCATTCTCAGGGATTGGCCTTGAGTAAATATTTTGAACCACACTAGGTATTTCGACCAAATTTAAGGATATTGAGATAAGTATGGAACGAGATGAATTAAAATCCATCATTGAAAATGTTTTGTTGGCAGCTGACCAGCCTGTCCATGCTGGCGAGCTTCAAAAGCTTTTTCTGAACACGGCAGAAAAAAATGACTTGCAGTCGATCCTAGATGAGTTGAAGGAAGAATATCAGTCTCGGAACCTACAGATTTTAGAAGTGGCCGATGGTTACCAGTTGTGTACCCGGCACGAATTCAATGATTGGATTCGTAAATTTCTTAAACTGGACAGGTCATCACGTTTGTCGCAACCTAGTTTGGATGCGCTTTCGATCATTGCCTATAAGCAACCTCTCACACGCCAGGAGTTAGACGATATTCGAGGAGTAGATTCTAGTGGTGTTATCAAGACTCTATTAGAGAAAAAAGTGATAGCTCCCGCAGGACGAAAAAAAGTACCTGGACGGCCTATCATGTATCGCACGACTCAAAAGTTTCTGGAATATTTTGGATTGAAAGATTTGAGCGATTTGCCGACTTTGGAAGATTTAAAAGAAGAGTTGGATGGCGATGACCCTCCTTTGCAAACGCAAATAGAATTTGCAACTGGAGAATCTAGGTCTTCTGAATCTGAAGTGGTTGAAGATGAGGAAGATATCTCACCCGCATAGAGTCTCATCGCAGAAACAATCTCCTAGTGGTTTAACCATTCTTTTTCACATTATGAAAATTCGTATACAAAAAATTATTGCTGACGCTGGTCTTGCTTCTCGAAGGGAAGGGGAAAGATGGATTCAAGAAGGAAAGGTCCAGGTCAATAATAAAGTGGTGACCCAATTAGGTTCGTTAGCAGATCCTGGTGTGGATCGAATAAAAGTTTCTGGAAAGGTGATTCCAAAAAAGCAGGATGGGGTTTATGTGGTTTTAAATAAACCTACAGGTTGCCTCACAACCATGGCGGAAGATAAGCGTGGCCGAGCGACAGTCATGGAATATGTGCGAGCTACAAAAGTCAGAGTTTTTCCAGTGGGGCGTCTTGATTATAATACGCAGGGGGTGTTGCTTTTTACTAATGATGGTGCGCTGGCTAAAAAACTTTTGTTGCCGAGATATAAGGTTGAGCGGACTTATAAAGTAAAAATTTCAGGGGTCCCCAACGAAAAAACATTGAAACGGTTAGCACGTGGAATTCATATTGATGACGAAAAATTTCAACCCATTGACACCAAAATTCAAAGAACCAGTGGGAAAAATTGCTTTCTTATAATGACGCTCGTTGAAGGTAAAAATAGGCATATTAAAAAAGTTTGTGAGCATATTAGGCACCCTGTTATTAAATTGCAGCGCACCCACTTTGGCGGATTAAATTTGACGGGGCTTCCTTTAGGAGCTTGTCGGTTTTTGAGTCCGAAAGAAGTAAAGTCCCTTAAAAAACTTGTGATAGATGAGCCCCCCGCCAATCGTCTAGCAAAGAAAAAACGATGAGGAAAAGTTTCCCAATAAAACACTACTGGTTTCTGGGTCTTTTTGTTTTTGTTGGATTGCAATTCGATGATGGGTTTGCGCTGGCGCAGCCTATATTAAAAGATTCTTATCAAGGCATTGGCCAGGTCCCGGCAAAAAATGAAAACTATGTTGAAGCACGTAGGAAAGCTGTAATTTATGCCATGAAAAATGCCATGGAAAAAGTATTTAAAGATTTAATGGATGAAGAAAAGTTTGCTACAAATCAGAGGGAGCTCAAAAAAATTATTCGGCGTGCAAGCAGATATGTGAAAAGCTATAGGTACTTGGAGTCTCAGGATCACATCGAAAATAAGACCAGTGAAGTGGTTTTACAGGTTCGTTTTTTTTCTGGCGCGGTAAATCAGGCTTTAGTAGGTTTGGGCATTATCGCTGGGCCTATTAGCGAACACAAAGTGGTCGTTCTAATAAAGGAAAGCAGTTTTACGGCAGCGCCTCTTTCATCTTTTTGGGACATCGTTCCCATATCAGAGACGCAGCTTGCACAAAACCTTTTGGAATCAGGAGTGGAAGTTATTGGCCGGGGCCAAATTCGCGATGCTATTCCTGAAGCTGTTGTTTTAGGTGCCATTAAGGGAAATACTGAAGATATAAGGAATATCGGCTTGAAAGCCGGGGCAGATATCGTTATCGTGGGAACGGCTATTTCAAAATTAAAAATAAATAAGCCAACCGGAATAAAAATGGTTCAAGTTAATATCAGTGCCAAGGCTGTTTCTATCGCCGACTCTTTCTTGATTGCGGCTAAGAGCGATTTTACTACAGTTAAAAGTGAATATGAATTGTTGGCAGAACTAGAAGCCTTTGATATGACAAGTCAAAAACTTGCAGACTTTCTGCTACCTTCTTTTCATCGTTATTGGGAGAAAGGGCTACAGGCCTCCGAAGAAAAGGTGACAAACGCTCCACCGATGCCCATGGCGGATATGTAAATCATGAATGAGGAAAAAA
>JAKUOQ010000100.1 GCA_022450865.1 Nitrospinales bacterium
CTGACACGAAGTTTATCATGAAAGGTTATTTCATCTTTTCCTTTTAGTTTGTTAATTTTCTTCAATTCACCCACTGACATCAGAGCCCATTCCGCATAGTGGCTAAGGGTTTCATCAAAATCTACCCTTATAGTGCCTATTTTTTGTTGATTCTGAGTAGAAAACGCTACAGGCATAAATGCAGGCCTATTTTTATTTAAACTACCATTTGTCTTCGTACTGCCAATAACCTTCAAATTATCATTTAAAACAACCTCATCACTTTCAATCACTTTTTGAACAGTGGGAGAAGCATTTCCTATTAGTATTCGATCTTCCGGAAGTTTGGTGCTATTTATTTTATTTTTTTTCTTAGTTTTAACTGGGATTGGAAGTTTATTAGCAATCCTCAATTTTTGTCCCGGATGTAAAGAGTTAGGGTCTCTCATCCTGTTCACACTTTTCAAATAGGTAACACTTGTATCAAAGCGCTTTGCAATCTTGGAAAGATTGTCATTTTTTTTAACCCAATAATAATCGCCCTTTATTCTTTTTTTCTTTTTTTCAAGTTTAGCAAGTCTTATGGGAAGTCCTGATTTGGGAATTTTTATTCTTTGCCCTGGATAAAGGGAATTGGGGTTTTTAATATGATTAATCTTTGCTAGAAAGCGCGTATTGGTATTAAATCGTTTGGCAATTTTAGAAAGATTATCGTGCTTTCTAATCCTATAAGAAACTAAAGTATAATTTTTAGGGGCATAATTTGCATAACGAATCGATGGTTTAGATTTTCCTTTTGGTAATTGTAATACCTGTCCAATATAAATTCTATTTCCCCTCCGAATAGTATTATTCGCCTTTAACGAGCGCACACTGGTACGAAACCTCAGGGCAAGACCCGAAAGGGTATCTCCTCTCCTTACGGTATAAAATTTAGAACGCAGTTGTCTTGAATAAAGCGCTTTTTTTGGAATTTTATTATAATTGGATCGTAAATTTTTAATTTTTGAGGCGGGTGCCTGAAAAAAATATCCCTTCGGAATTCTTTTCTCGCCAATTAAAACTGGTCTCCTTAAGGAAGGATTTGTTTCCGCTATTTCCTCCCGCGTCATATCGAAATAATTTACAGCTGTATTAATATTTATATAATTAGGTAAGCGGAATGAGACCCGCCTAAGGGGTTTTTTAATGTTCAAAAAGGGAAAATATTTGTTTTGATTATTTACAACATGAAGGGCGGCAAGAAATTCTGGATAAAAATTTCGCGATGCAAAACCAAAGGTACGACTTTTATATTTATCGATTATCTTAACAATATCTGTACCATGCCGCTTTTGAGCCCGTTGCATTCCTCGAAGACCATGGTTATAAGCAGTAATAGCTAAAGGCCAGGAACTTACAACTTCAAAATTTTTCTTTAACAATTTTGCAGCCGCATGGGTAGCAAGAATTGGATCCCTTCTTTCGTCTACATTATATCCAACCCTCATAAATAATCGCCCAGTACTACGAGTGAATTGCCAAATACCTGCCGCACCAGCACTCGAGTATGCTTTTAACTGAAAAGATGATTCTACATGGGGTAAAACACTCAATTCCTCAGGAAGGTTATACTTCCGCAATATTCTTTTAATCTCATCCATGTAAAGCCCGGAACGTTCAATTCCCTCCTTAAATCTATCTTTAAGGCCCCACTGACCCCGTATTCTTCGAGATGCTTTATAATGGTCCTTTTTAACAAGGTGATAAATACGGAGTTCTTCACCCTTCAATTTAGATTTATTTTTTGTTTTTGCTATCTTCCTTAATATTTTTCTATACTTGGCCTTAACTTTATCTAGCTTTCTTTCTTTAGCTCTTCTGCGTAAATGATTTTTTCCAAAATCAACAACTTCATAAACTATCGCCAGATCATTCATATCGTGAATCACAGCATGTTGGGTTGTGTATTCACTATATATCTTTTTCCAAAAATTGACTTGATCAACCAAACCCGAAGGTGTTTTGAAATGGTAATTACTTAAGGAATGTATCTTAGGTGGGATATTTGCATGGGCAGCAGGCAAAAAAAACGGGGCTAAAAACAAGGCAAAAATAAACCCTATTTTTCGTATCATCTGGATCAAATTAGACTTTCTGTTTAAATATTATAGAAAATATTTTATTTTCGGGGTCACCAACATCTGCCTATAACCTTATAACATATTACGCTTGATAGATATTATGGAAAAAACCTTAATACTGATAAATTTTTTCAATTATTTTCTGCTGCCAAAATAGAAAGTTCAATGTGTAAATTTTTTACCTTTTTTCTTAACGAAATTTTATCCAAAGAGTTGTCCAAAACAAAGTCAGCATATTTAATCTTTTCCGAAATGGGCATTTGGCTGTCAATTCTCGCAACCACCTCATTATGGTCCAAACCACTTCGGGCCAGAACTCTTTCAATTTGAGTTTTTTTATCAGTATTAACAACAATTATCTTATCCATTTTCTTATAGTTTCCTGACTCTATTAATAATGCCGCATCTATTATTACTAGGGCTTTTGGGTGTTGTTGGCAAATATTTTTATATTCAAGGTTTTCAACCTCAAATACTCTTGGGTGAAGAATTTTTTCAAGAGCTTTCTTTTTCTTTGGGTCAAAAAATATTATTTGGGCTAATTTTTTCCTGTCAAGATTTCCAAATTCATCAATAATATTTTTACCAAAATATTCAGAGATTTCTTTCAATGCAGGCTGACCAGGCTCTACCAACTTTCGACAGATTGCGTCCGCATCAAGAATATGGGCCCCAAATTCAAAAAAAATAGATGCAACCAACGTTTTACCAGATCCCATCCCACCTGTAATTCCAGTTAATAATGACAAACCCTTCTCCCATTATTTAGGTCTAATCTAAACTGTCCAATAGCTCTGAATAAAGCTTCATTATTTTTTGGGTTATAGGCCCTGGGATTCCTTTACCCACAGGACGATTATCTAAAACAGTTACAGGCATTATTTTTTTGACCGTTCCCGACAAAAATATTTCTTCAGCATTAAATAATTCTTCACTTGACCATTTACCTTCTTCTAAAGTTATACCGTTTTTATGAGCAATCTGAATGATTTTCTCACGGGTAATTCCTGAAAGAATTCCACATTCTTTTACAGGGGTCAAAAGCCGCCCTCCTTTTACAAAAAATAAGTTGCTGGTAGTACCCTCTGTCAGTTGGCCCAAAGAATTAACCATTATGGCGTCTTCAGCTCCCATTTTTTGGGCTTCAATCCTTGCCAAAACATTATTAAGATAATTGCCTGTTTTTACAGCAGGATTTAGGGAATCAGCGGAATTTCTTTTTATTGATACTAGGGCAATAGACACCCCTTTTCTATAACTCTCTGCTGGTATTTGAGGAATACCTTTAACAAAAATTATTATATTTGGATTCAAGCACGAGGAGGGATCAATATCTACTTCACCAATTCCTCGAGTGACAATAATTCGAATATATGACTCATCGTTTTCTGCGGAATTTAATGTATTTTGAATCTGTTCTTTGATTTCCTTAGAAGTATTAGGAATTTCCAAGGATATTCCTGATGCCGATGCATAAAGCCTGTTTAAATGCTCATTTAAGAAACAAGGCTTGCCTTGACTTGTACAAATTACTTCATAAATGCTATCACCAAATAAAAAACCATGGTCCAGAATAGAAATGAACGCCTCATCCTGAATATCACCATTAATATTAATTTTGGTTGTCATAATAAAAAGGGAGGGGGAAAAATAATCACTACTTCTTTTCAACAGATTTCAAAATATCGTTTAATTTTTGCAAATCATCTTTTGAATATTCTTCCATTTCCTTATCATCGGATACGAATTTTTCACTTATATTAGGTAATTTATCCTTAAATTCTTCTAATTGATCTACCATATTATTTACAGCTTTTAACTCCTTAAGTTTTTCCTTTGCTTCATCAATATTAAAGTCATTTAAAGGATTTTGAAATTTAAAGTTACCAATATTTTGATTTACAAATGTTAAAGCTTTAACTAAATACGGTATTGTTTCTGAGCCCTTAGTTACTGTCCTCATGATTTCAGGAAAAAATTGAAGCGGGAACGTGAGTGCAATAACAATCACCATTCCTCTACCAAAACCTACAATAGCTCCCATCAATCTATCAAACATAGATAGTTTGGTGCCAGAGACCAGCATACCTTTAATAACCTTCCCCATAAGGGATATTATGGTATAAGCTAAAACATAAATTATGACAAATGCAATTACTTTCGCAATAGGTTTACTAGAGATGGCTTCCATTAGAACTAGAGCAAAATCCCCTTGGTATTTAATGGCCAGCAGGAATCCACCTAAATAAGAAAGCAATGAAAAGACTTCCTTGACGAATCCCTTGGAAAGAGAAGAAAGCAAACTTAACCCTAAAATAGAACAAACAACTATGTCAAAAGTAGTCACAATATGTTTTGGGTACCTTTTATTTCTTCGGAGTAATTTTTTAAAATTAGCTTAAGAGAAGATGTGAACTGGTCCGGATTCTTTTGAATTTCTTTTTTCAAAATAGCCAAGTCGAGATACTTACCCTCACTAATTTCCTCCTTGTTAATTTTTATGATTTTATTTTTTTTTCAAATATAAATT
>JAKUOQ010000101.1 GCA_022450865.1 Nitrospinales bacterium
TACAACAGAGGCCGAAAAAATCATGGATTCAAACGGAGTATTCGCCTCGAATACTTCTACTCTGCCAATTACAGGTCTTGCAGAAAAATCTATTCGTCCAGAAAAGTTCATTGGAATACACTTCTTTTCTCCAGTACATAAAATGAAACTGGTGGAAATTATAAAAGGAGACAAAACTAACGATGAAACTATAGCAAAAGCCTTTGATTATGTATTAAAGATTAAAAAGATACCAATTGTTGTTAATGATAGTCGTGGATTTTACACTTCTCGTGTCTTCAGCACTTATCCGAATGAAGGATTAGCTTTACTCGCCGAAGGAAATTCCCCACAAGAGATAGAGTCTGCTGGTAAGAAAGCAGGTATGCCTGTTGGTCCTTTAGCTGTAATTGATGAAGTAAACATTGGTTTAGTAGCCGGGATTAGAAATCAAACCAGGAAAGATCTAGCCGCAGAAGGAAAGAAACTACCGCCAGGACCAGCCGATCCAGTAATTGATTTGATGACTGAAAAACTAAATCGTTTAGGCAGAGCCAATGGAAGAGGTTTTTATGAATATCCAGATAACGGGAAAAAATACCTATGGCCAGAATTAAAAAAGCACTTCCCCCCTACCAAAAATCCTTTAAGCCAGAATAAAATGATGGAAAGAATGTTATTTGTACAGGTAATTGAAACTATTCGCTGTTACGAAGAAAATGTTGTCACCTCAGTCGAAGATGCAAATATTGGCAGCATATTTGGATGGGGATTTGCGCCATTAAAAGGAGGCACACTACAGTTTGTAAATGATTATGGAATCCAAGAATTTGAAAAACAAGCTCAGAAACTGGCCAAAAAATATGGAGAGCGTTTTGCGCCGCCCGAACTGCTAATTGAAATGGCTGCAAATAACCAAACATTCTAATGGAAAAAAATAAAATAGTAAAAATTGGCTGCGCTTCCGCTTTTTGGGGCGATACCAGTAGTGCTGCACCACAATTAGTATATAGTGGCAACATAGACTATCTTGTATTTGATTATCTAGCTGAGGTAACCATGTCCATCCTGGCCGGTGCAAAATTGAAAAATACTGATATGGGTTACGCCACTGATTTTGTTAAACATATGTCGCCCCTTTTAAGTGAAGTGAAAAAACGCGGGATCAAGATCATTAGTAATGCTGGGGGGATAAACCCGGAAGCATGTCGGGCAGCTGTTATAGAAGAAGCAAAAAAAGCGGGAGTTGAATTAAATATCGCCCTGGTCAAAGGTGATAATCTAGTTGATCAAAAGAAACAATTGCAGGCATTGCCAGTCACTGAATTGGAAACAGGTCAAACCATGCCTGATGGTATTACAAGTATTAATGCATATCTTGGTGCACATGGAATTCAACATGCACTTGAGCAAGGCGCAGATATGGTTATTACAGGAAGATGTGTGGACAGCGCTGTTGTTCTCGGACCATTAATGTATGAATTTGGTTGGAAAGCAGATGATTATGATTTGCTTGCTGCTGGAAGCTTGGCAGGACACATTATTGAGTGCGGAGCACAATGCACTGGGGGAAATTTTACAGATTGGCACTTAGTGGAAAATTTTGACGATATGGGGTTTCCCATTGTGGAAGTTGAGTCAAATGGCAATTTTATTGTAACCAAGCCCAATGGCACAGGTGGTATTGTTTCATTCGGTTCTGTATCAGAACAATTTCTATACGAGATTGGTGACCCTCAAAACTATATACTACCAGATGTATCCTGCGATTTTACCAATGTGACCATTAAAGAAATAGGAAACGATCAGGTCTTTGTTTCTGGCGCTAGGGGAAAACCTCCCAGCAATACATATAAAGTATCTGCAACATATTTAATGGGTTATAGAATAAGTATTGCTGTTATCATTGTTGGTATTAATGCTGCAAAAAAAGCTAAGGTTAGTGCTGAGGCAATTATAAAAAAAACTGAGCGTATGTTTTCCGATAATGATTGGTCCAACTATATAGATACGAAAATATCGATTATTGGAACTGAGGCAACTTATGGCGATAATGCTAGACACACTCAACCCCGTGAAGTATTGTTACGGATCATGGCTACCCATGAACAAAAAGAGGCCTTGATTTTACTTTCCCGCGAAATAGCACAAGCTTTAACCGGCATGACGCCCGGGTTCACAAATATGCTTGGCGGAAGACCTCCTGTGTCACCATCTATACGTTTATTTTCTTTTTTATTACCAAAAGAAAATATCCGCACTACTGTAGACTTTAATGAAAAACAGTTTGAATTAGAAATTTGGACAACAAAATCAAATAATGTTAATTCTAAAAATACTATGCCCGAATTATCTGATAATATTGATAATCCAGATACAGAGGTGTCTTTGATTAATCTAGCTTATGCACGAAGTGGGGATAAAGGTGATCATGCTAATATTGGTATAATTGCAAGAAAACCTGAATATCTACCATACATTAGAGATTGCCTCACTACAAAGAAGGTTGCTGAATATTTTTCCCATGTTATAAAAGGTGAAGTTGAACGCTGGGATGTCCCCGGAATAAATGCGTTAAATTTTCTACTTAGAAATTCTTTAGGCGGTGGAGGCATGGCCAGTTTAAATGTAGATCCGCAAGGAAAAGCGTATGCTCAACAGCTTTTAGATATAATGATACCAGTTCCACATAAAATTGCTGAGGAAACAAAGAAATAATTATGGCTAACAAGAAGGATAAATAGTTATGAATAATCTACCGCATACAAAAAATCTAGAATTAGACATTTCAAATGGCTGGCTTACTATCTGGTTGAATCGTCCCAATAGTCGCAATGCTCTTACCAATGAGATGATTGAGGACTTCAATAATGTTTTTAAATCAGTTCGCGATGAACGATCGGTACGGGGAATTACTTTCCGGGGTAAAGAAGGAATATTCTGCGCTGGTGCTGATTTAAAAGCAATAAAATCCAACCTTGATGGAAAACCAAAAAAAGAAGATGTTATTCGATTTAGTATTGCAGCTGGAAAATTCTTTGAATCTATAAATACTTTGCCACAGGTAACCGTGATGGTGATTGAAGGAGCCGCCATGGCTGGGGGTCTTGGTCTGGCTTGTAGTGGAGATTTTATTATTACACATAAGGATACTCGATTTTCTTTAACAGAAACGATGATTGGATTGACGCCGGCGCAGATTTCACCCTTCGTCATACAAAGATTGGGCTTTGCAAAAGGGAAACAACTAATGCTAACAGCGGCACAAATCAATGGAGAAGAAGCTGTAAATATCGGTCTTGCTGATTTTGTTGGTAATAAAGATTCTGAACTTGATGAGCTTGAACAAAAAATTAAAACTCAGGTATTAAAATGCGCACCAGGCGCAGTGGCGGAAACAAAACGGTTGATTGGACTTATTGCAAATATACCAAGGGAAGAAATGGTATTCAAAGCAGGTGAGAGTTTTGCTGAACGTGTATTGAGCGATGAAGGTCGCGAAGGAATTGCTTCATTTCTTGAAAAGCGGAAACCGGGATGGGCGGTGTAAAGTAAAGAAATCAGGCTTTACTTGGATGAATGGGAATACACTTGATTTTGAAAGCACACAGATCACGCGGGATTTGGCCAGACGGCAAATGGGATTGTAAAGAAAGGAAAAAATAATGAGTTCATTAAAAAATAAAACAGTGTTTATCACTGGCGCCAGCCGTGGAATTGGTAAAGCTATAGGATTGAGACTCGCTAGCGAAGGCGCAAACATAGTAATTGCTGCAAAAACAATTGAACCCCATCCAAAATTACCCGGTACAATTTTTACTGCTGCGGAAGAAATGGATGCAGCTGGCGGAAAGGGACTTCCTATTTGCACGGATATTCGTTTTGAAGAACAGGTGCAGTCCGCTGTGGATAAAACTATAGAAACCTTTGGCGGAATTGACATTTTGGTAAATAATGCTAGTGCTATTCAGCTCACCGGAACAGTGGCAACTGAAATGAAAAGATACGACCTTATGCACCAGATTAATGTCCGCGGTACCTACATGACATCAAAGCTTTGTATTCCACATTTAGAGCAAACAGACAACCCTCATATTCTCAATTTATCTCCACCACTTAATATGGAAACGAAATGGTTCGCTCCTCATGTAGCTTATACCATGTCCAAATTTGGAATGAGTTTGTGTGTCTTAGGAATGGCCGGTGAACTAAAAAATCAAGGTATCGCTGTTAATGCTCTATGGCCCAAGACAGTAATTCAAACAGCTGCAGTACAAAATCTTCTAGGGGGCGATGAAGTAATGCAAAAAGCACGTTCGCCAGAAATTATGGGTGATGCCGCTTATACCATATTATGTAAAGACAGTAGAACTTGTACGGGAAATTACTTTGTTGATGAAGATTTATTGCAATCAGAGGGAATCACTGACTTTAGCAAGTACGCACAAGTGCCGGACAATGAATTAATGCCGGATTTCTTTTTATAGGATGATTTAAGCATACATTCCCTT
>JAKUOQ010000102.1 GCA_022450865.1 Nitrospinales bacterium
TTTACCCGGTCCCCAACTTTCCAATCTTGAGATGATACTTTTATGGTATCGCCTTCAGATACGCAGTATTGTTTTCCTGATATTGTTACTATTGAGTACATATTTTACCTTAAAAGCCCGCGAAGTTACGTGCAAGCGGATTTCTATACAATATCAACCTTATTAGTGACATCTTTACCATCTTTTGCTCGATAAAACCGATATTGATCTCTTTTTATAGAGGAATTAGCTGCAACAGAAATATGTACAAAGTTTTGCCACATAAGCCCACGTAATATTTTTTTCTTATTGGTGTTCAAAAATTCTGCATTTTCAGGGTGTAGATCCAGGCGAAGTCGCAGATCACTGAATTTACTTTTATATCTGCGTAGCCAGTGATCGATTCTCGTGATAAGAGTTTCAAGAGAAATAATTTTTCCTGCACCATGGCATGTAGGACATTCATCACTCATTGAATCAAGCAAACTTAGTCGAATACGTTGCCTCGTCATTTCCAGCAGTCCAAATTCACTAATAGGTGATACTGCAACTTTTGCACGGTCTTTTTTCAGTTCTTTGCGCAATTCATGATATACCTTACGTTGGTTATCCTCTTCGCGCATATCAATAAAATCAATCACGATCAACCCCGAGAGGTCACGCAGGCGTAATTGCCGAGCTACTTCCCGTGCTGCTTCTAGGTTAATTTTAAGAGAATTTTCCTCATGCCCTTTTTTACCTACGAACCGACCACTATTCACATCCACAACAACCATGGCTTCTGTTTTTTCAATAATCAGATATGCACCGCTCTTCAGCCAAACTTTTGGTCGTAACAACTTGGCAATATCATCTTCAATACCCATGCCTTCAAATATTGGAGTTTTCAGTTTGTAATAGTCTAATCTGGATGCCATGTTAGGAGACACTTCCTCCAGGTAAGTTTGTGTCTTGCGATACAATTTTTTTGAATCGATGACTATTTTTTCCACATCTGAACTGAACAAATCACGGATTACGCTGGAAGCGGTTTCTAGGTCTTCATAAACAATGCATGGTGCTTTTGCCCGTTTTGTTTTGTTTTCTAAAGTCCGCCATTTCTTTATTAATGTCTTATAATCATTGGTCAATTGTTCCTCAGATTTTCCTTCGGCTACAGTTCTAATAATCAATCCCATATTATTTTCTTTTAAAGAATTCGCAATTTTTTTCAACCGCCTCCGTTCATACTTATCCCACATCTTTTTTGAAATACCAATGTATTTTGCGTTGGGGACTAAGACTAATAATCGACCAGGTAATGCTACTTCGGTTGTAACCCTTGGTCCTTTACCCGCAAATGGTTCTTTTATCACCTGTACAAAAATTTCCTGTCCAGTTTGAAGATCTACTTTAATTGAACCATGATTTCGGTTATTTTTATTATGATGTTCATCGGAATCCGTTCCATCAAGGTATTTATTATTTTGGATTTCAGTAAATGGAAGGAACGCATTTATATCATATCCAATATCTACAAATGCTGCCTGCATTCCTGGTAGTACATTTTCAACTACTCCTCTATAAACATTTCCGACCATCCGATGTTTATCTTGTTTTTCTATATATACCTCTACCAATTGACCATCCTCAAGGATAGCAATACGGGTTTCACCCAAACTTTCATTGATATAGATTTCTTTTTTCATATTTTCACCTTTATCCATTTATTAGCGGCAGATAATAAATATCTGCACGGCCCAGTTAGCCCGTCTTCACAGGCGAACCAGCTATCTTTATTTTTAGGTGATGGGATTCTAGTAGAAAGGAACGGGTTTTTTCCCGCTGATAAAAACTTTGCTAAATATTTTTAATTATGTTAAAAATTCTTTTTTTTGGTTTAAAATCCACTAGGAACTATCACCAAGAGAAAAGGTACCTTATATTCTAACGCTCCGCAAGTGTTATTATTCTCAGCACTTATTTGTTTGAAAACTCACGATTATAGACTAATATTTAAAAGAATAATATTGAATAGTCGTGATTTGCACCATATTGCCGCGACAGAAAATAACGCTGCTAAAAAGGTTATAACCCCCGAATAGTAGCGGGGGTTTTTTATTATGAGTAAGATAAAAGACATTTTCAAAGATCGAATTCTGGTTCTCGATGGAGCAATGGGAACTATGGTTCAATCGTACAATCTAGTTGAAGAGGATTTCCGAGTAGATCGGTTTAAAGATATCACTAGCGACCTTAAAGGTAACAACGATCTGCTCTGCCTTACACGTCCTGATATAGTAGGTGAGATCCATAAGGCATATTTCAATGCTGGGGCAGACATTGTGGAAACAAATACTTTTAATGCCAATGCCATTTCTCAAAAGGATTATGGTACAGAAAAATTGGCCTATGAAATCAATCTGGAAGCAGCCAAGATCGCCAAATCAACTGCAGCATTATTTTCTGATAAACCTAGGTTTGTAGCCGGCGCAATGGGACCCACAAATCGAACCGCTTCATTGAGCCCCAGCGTTAATGATCCAGGTTTCCGGAATATAAATTTTGATGAGCTCAAAGATGCCTATTACGAACAGGCGAGTGGGCTTTTGGCAGGAGGCGTGGACCTTTTCCTGATAGAAACGGTTTTTGATACCCTGAACTGCAAATCCGCCTTGTATGCCGTTCATGAATTACTGGAAAAACAAAGCAAGGATATACCAATCCTCGTATCGGGGACCATAACTGATGCCAGCGGCCGGACTCTTTCCGGACAGACAGTTGAGGCTTTTTGGTATTCTATTCGCCACGCAAACCTGACTGCGGTAGGACTCAATTGCGCATTAGGCGCAGAACAGATCCGCCCCTGGTTGGACGAACTTTCCGCTACCGCAGACACCTATGCCTTTGTCTACCCTAACGCAGGTTTGCCAAATGAATTTGGGGAATATGATGAAACGCCTGAGACCATGGCAGTTGTTATTAAAGAATTTGCTGAGAGTGGACTAGTAAATCTTGTGGGTGGTTGTTGTGGTACCACGCCGGATCATATCAAAGCCATTTCTGAAGCAGTAGAGGGCGTAAAGCCAAGAAAAATCCCGAAATTAGATTCCTTGACCAAATTAAGTGGCCTAGAACCGATTACCATAAGGCCCGACAGCAATTTCGTAAATGTGGGCGAGCGGACTAACGTTACCGGTTCAGCCCGCTTCCAACGCTTTATTAAGGAAGATAATTACGAGGAAGCCCTAGCGGTGGCCAAGCAACAGATCGAGAACGGGGCCCAGATAATTGATGTAAATATGGACGAAGGATTACTTGATTCGGAAACAGCCATGGAAACCTTTTTACGGATGATCGCTTCCGAACCAGATATTGCAAAAGTGCCTGTCATGATAGACTCATCAAAATGGTCAGTCCTTGAAAAAGGGTTAAAGAATCTGCAGGGGAAGGGCATCGTTAATTCCATTTCCATGAAAGAAGGGGTTGAAGAATTCAAACGCCAAGCCAACGTGATCAAGAAATATGGTGCGGCAGTAATTGTAATGGCTTTCGATGAGAACGGTCAAGCCGATACATACGACCGGAAAGTGAATATCTGCACTCGAGCCTACAATATTCTAACAAAGGATATAGGATTTCCACCAGAAGACATAATTTTTGACCCCAATATTTTTGCTGTCGCTACGGGCATTGAAGAACACAATGAATATGCCAAAGCGTTCATAGACGCAACCAAAACCATTAAAAAGACCCTGCCCAGCGTGCACATTAGCGGCGGCGTGTCTAACCTTTCTTTTTCCTTCCGGGGGAATGATGGTGTGCGGGAAGCTATGAATTCTGCTTTTCTTTACCATGCAGTACAAGCAGGGATGGATATGGGTATCGTCAATGCGGGCCAGCTGGCGGTGTATGATGATATTGATCAAGATTTAAGGGAACGAGTAGAAGATGTGCTCTTCAATCGAAGGGAAGATGCCACGGAACGGCTGGTGGATATAGCCGAAGAACATAAAGGCGTCAAAAGATCTCAGGAAAAAGATTTATCTTGGCGGGAAAAATCCGTGGCGAAGCGTTTGAGTTATGCCTTAGTTGAAGGGGTTGTCGATTTTATCAAAGATGACACGGAAGAGGCCCGCCAGCAGTTCGACAGACCGATTGAGGTCATCGAGGGTCCACTAATGGATGGGATGAATGTGGTGGGAGACCTTTTTGGCGCAGGGAAAATGTTCCTACCTCAGGTAGTGAAATCTGCTCGCGTTATGAAGAAGGCTGTGTCCTATTTGTTGCCTTACATCGAAAAGGAAAAAGATGAAATTGGTGTCACGAGTAAATCTAATGGAAAAATTGTTGTGGCAACGGTAAAGGGTGATGTTCATGATATTGGTAAGAATATTGTAGGTGTAGTGTTGGGCTGCAATGGATATGATGTTATTGATTTGGGGGTGATGGTAACATCAGACAAGATTTTGTCCACCGCT
>JAKUOQ010000103.1 GCA_022450865.1 Nitrospinales bacterium
TTTCTTCAATGGCCATTAATGCAACATCCCTAAGGGAAGTTTCACTTATTGCCATGGTCCCAGAAAGGGAATGCAGTATTCCTACTTTAATGGTATCTGCTGCCTGGGCTTGAACAGCAGTTATAATAAAAAATACAAAAGCTAAAATTATTGATTTCAATTTCATTTTTGAAACTTCTCCTTGAGACTTTAAAAAGGCCATTAATAACTTTCCTTTCTTACTATTAGTTAGTTTGATGGGTACTTCTTTTTCTCGTTTTGACCTTTACTAAGCAATAGTAGTGCCAAAACTATTTTCAAAACTTCCATTGGTAAAGAAGGACTTAAGGCGATGAATTAAGACTGCATAGATTTTTATGCCCTAAAATTAAGCATCTAAAACTTGGTACGCTTAATTTTCTTGCTAAAAACACCTGTTCTTTTTCCTTGAGTAGAAGAAAATAAAAAGGGGGCATGAAAAGGAAGGGGTTGTTGGGGAGGCTGGGTTCTATCTATCAAAATATATTTACTACAAAATACGCTTAAAATACAAAAGGAGAGAGGTAGAGACCTCTCTCCTTTTGATGGAATTGCTGGTACTTGTAGTAAGAGTTAATTACATTAATTGGAACTGCATACCAATGTTAAAGCTGTCTGTGGTACTTCCATTACCAACTTTATCTCCAGAGTAAAATGCACAAATTTTTCCGTTAGCACCGGAAATAATGTAGTTAATTCCTCCTTCTGTTACTGATCGGTTCCCTCTTGCAGCGGAACGATTTAATCCATCCCGAGCAAAATGTTGATAGCGAACGTAAGGTTGTAATTTACCCACACCAACTGGATCAGGTAGTAGATAACTTGCTAACGCCAGGTAAGACTCACCCTGAGTCAGGCTTGAATCTGTCTTGTCATCTGTGTCGTATTCGAAATAGGCTCCCTCTAGATTAACTACCCCACCATTTGAGAGCTTTTTTTCCATTAAAACGTCTACATTCCAACCGGTGAAATCCCCAACTGTGGTTGATGTGCCTGCACCATCGTTTTCCCTCATATATACAAAAGCAACGGCTAGGACATCTTTTGCCCCATAATATGAGCTAGTTGTGTAATATCCCGGTTCTGGATCCCAGAAATTATAGGTTGCACGGAATGTATGAAGTGAATTGTCTGACTGATCAGGGTTGGTATCTCCATTAGTATTGTTGGTTCTACCTTCAAACATCCCATAAGACCATTTGAATTTTCCACCATCATACTCTTTCATAAGAGCCCAGCCGTTGTCTCTTCCGTTTTCAAGAGCTGGATAAGCCTGAACAATTGGGAAATTATAAGCATTTAAAAAGTAAGGTCCATCCAGGTTGAACCTATCACTTGGGGGAAGAAATCTTCCTGCCCATATAGTAAAATCGGCGGGCAAGGAAAATTTGGCTATTGCATCCAGAACACGCATAGCTTGATCGGCATCCCTAGATAGAGTCGAATTACCATTTGTTAATTCTGTATTAAATTCAACGACAATATCTTTAGTAACCTTGGCTAATGTGTAAAGCCTCATATTGTCTAAGGCCATACCATGTGCTGTGCCATTATCATCAGCGCCATTTTCTGTCACAGCATAAGAAGTTCTTAAACCAAGGCCAATTCTAAACCACTGTTTATCATCACCAGTCTTCAATTTTTCGAAAATGCTACCCATAGTCAAGCTATAGGCTGGGGAAGCCAAGCCGAATAGGAAAACTGTAATTAAACTTATGCTACTGAACCTGCGTGCAAAATGTTGAAACATCCTAACCCCTCCTATTTATTATTAATTATTTTTAAAAATTTAACTATATGCGTCCCAAAAAATGCTACGCGATGGTCCATTAGCGCTAGTTTATTGCAGTTTTTCAAAGACTTCAATTAAATCCTTCAAACCTTATTCCTTTTTGGTATCGCAACTTTTAACCGCTAATTATCCATTTTTGATTACTTCACCGATGTATAAGCAAAACCCATTCCATTTTATTCGCTTTGTATGTAAACATACGTTTTATAATGATTTTAAAAATTAAAGCCAAATTAAAGTATCGCTGTTAGACACAAATTGCTTAAATTTTAAGCGTTTATATTTTTCAACGTCTAATTTTAAAGCGAAAAATAGAATTTTTTAGAGAATATAGGGTTTGCTTTGTTCAAGAGGTTTTATATGTGGAATGCTTTTCTCCTGCGCTTCGAGGGATAACGGGAAAAGAATTGTTTTAAAATAATCTTTCAAAAAGTTTATTTTGTTGAACTTTATATTCTTCCTCTTCTATGAGACCTTCCTCATAAAGGCGTTTTAAATGTTTAAGTTTTTTTTCTAGTTCTAGATTCAATTTATTGCTTGAGTTACTTTTTTTTGAAAGATCAGAGGGCCCTTTCTTTTTCTCATCCTTATTGTCCAAAACGGGAAGATGTAATTTTGCAACAATCCAGTTTTTATTCAGACGTCTGCCTTGATCTGCGCCAGACTTGAAATAACGTTGGCCTTTTTGACGCATCAGTTCCCAAGAAAAAATACTCCATACACGAGCATTATTTTTTTGAAAATATGTTTCTCCTTGAATTGAGTCAAAACGCCAATTTAAATAATTTTTAAAAGAGAAGATATCAACCACTGTAGTTCCCGTTTTACTTTTTAAGTCAACGTGAATAATCTTTCTGGAAGGCACACCCGCAAAAGCTTTTACAAGAATGGGGGCCAATTTTTTAATTTCAGTAGGAGAAAAGACACTTATCTCCTTGCTGCCCATAGATACTCCCTTATACCTTAGCGAAACAAGATGGTTAATAATTTCTTTCTGTGAGATTTTTAGAGGGTGATTTAATTTGAATTTCTTAACATTAAAGTTTCCATCAAGTTTGGATTTATAACTGAGGCGGATCTTAATACTTTTTACTTGAGCATCTACAATTTCCACACCTCCGGAAATAGCAAGGATAAAGAAAAGTAAATATACTGTTGGCTTTAAGCTGCGATACATTAAAACCATTTTTTATGTCCCGGGCGGTGTTGTCAAGGCAGTAATACCCTGCTCATAAGAGCCCCTGTTTAATAATAAAATTTTCGATTTGTTCAATTCCAATACCATTTTTCAGGTTGCTAAATACGAAAGGTTTGTCACCCCGCATTTTCTTAGCATCTTTTTCCATAACATCCAAGGAGGCTCCCACATGTGGAGCCAGGTCAATTTTATTGATGACCAATAAGTCGGACTTGGTTATGCCAGGCCCTCCTTTACGGGGGATCTTATCTCCGGCAGCGACATCGATCACGTATATAGTCAAGTCGGAAAGTTCCGGACTAAAAGTGGCCGCAAGATTATCGCCTCCGCTTTCTACAATGACGATATCCAGATCGGGGAAACTTCGGCTTAGATCATCAATCGCCGAGAGGTTCATTGAGGCATCTTCACGAATAGCGGTATGCGGGCACCCACCGGTTTCCACGCCCCGGATCCTTTCTTCTGCCAAAGCTTCGTTTCGGATTAAAAATTGTGCATCTTCTTTTGTATAAATATCGTTTGTCACAACGGCAATTTGATAATTGGTCCTCATTTTCTTGCACAAGGCATTGACTAATGCCGTCTTTCCTGAACCTACCGGCCCTCCAATTCCGATACGTAATACTTGCTTACTGGTCTTATTCATTTTTTAGTCTTTAAGATCGAAATAATCGAGTGTATTGAGTTTCATGAAAAGCACTGGCCATTCCTTGGCCTGGGGTTGTAAAACCTATTTCTGTATCTTGTAGCGCTAAACCTGTTAATACAAGATCCGGAATGATTTCAATTGCCGAAGACAATAGTTTCTGGCCGCTGGTTTGCCCCAATGGGACCAGTTTAATTGCTGCCAACACCTGATTTTCTGCCCACATCCATAAATAGCCCAATGAAGCTTCCCTGAGTGAAATCTTCCAATGCCATACTCCCAAAGCATATACGGATAGAAAACATGCTCTTGATTTTTCTTTCCACTCAATAGCTTCGGTTATACCTAGATCAGCTAGCAATCGGGCCAAGGCATGAGCCAGTTGTTGTTCTTCTTCTCTAAGTTCTTTCGAGTCACGACTTGCATATAAATAATCATTCCAATAAAGAACACTTTTCTTATCATTAGAGGACCATGCTTTGTGTAAACGAAACAGTAGAGGCACATCCAAATATGTTAAGGAATTTTCCAAGAGTCCTTGAATCCACATTGAAGTTGTTTTTTCATCTTTTACCCAATGCGAAGAGACCGCAAATTCCAATCCTTGTGAATATGCATAAGCTCCTATAGGAAGCATTGGGCTACATAATTGCATTAATCGTAAAGTTTCTGCCGGTCGGTCAGGATTCATTTTAGATTTCTGATTCGTGGGGATGAGAGTGCGAATGATTGGAGTGCCCACTATA
>JAKUOQ010000104.1 GCA_022450865.1 Nitrospinales bacterium
AGCTTATAAAGAATTCTACCCAATTAACTGTTCATGCGAATCAGCTAGAAAAAACAGTCATAAACGAACTGCAGCAGTCATTAAATAAAGCAGATTCAAGTCAAGATAAAATAAATTTAGCTAATGAAAAACTTGCACTTTTGATTGAAATTTTAAAAGCCATTGCCAAAGAGCAGGATAAATTAGCTCAGGCTGTAAAGGTGCAGAGTGGATTGAATAAAGCACAAGCTGGATTAATAAAAAATCAGGAAAGTATAAAGAAAGCGCTTGCCGATTTGCGCAGAAAAGCGAATTTGAGCCTTTCCAAAACCGATAATATAAAAAAGACTTTGGGTGCGATGAAAAAAAAGTAATTCATCTGTTTCCTCAAAATCTTCAAAAAATTAGAATCATGATTATGCGGTCTTACCTATTCCTTTGAACTTAGGATCCTATTTTTTTTGCCCTAGATAGACACCGCAGAATATGTAAATAACTCTTTTGCAATATGGCTAAAACTAGAACTATTTTTATATGTCAGGAATGCGGCCATCAAGTGTCAAAGTGGCTGGGAAAGTGTCCTGAATGTAATTCTTGGAATAGTTTTTCTGAAGAGCGGCAACTGCAGCCCTCATCCTCCAAGTCCCGAAATAATTTCGAATCCTCCGCTCCCTTAACAATTACCGAAGTTCAGCCTGTTCAGGAAAATCGTATGATGACAGGTATTGGGGAGTTTGACAGGGTTTTGGGTGGCGGTATGGTAAAAGGGTCACTAATTCTTATTGGAGGGGAACCTGGCATAGGTAAGTCTACCCTCACATTGCAAAGTATGGGGCATCTTTCCAAACAGGGAAAAAAAGTGCTTTACGTTTCTGGAGAAGAGTCGGGTTCACAAATCAAATTAAGGGCGGAGCGTTTGGATGCTCTTTCTGAAAACCTTTTGATTTGTTCCGAAATTTGTGTGGAAGGTATTATCCAATGGATCGAAAAAATTCGACCAGAAGTTCTGGTGCTAGATTCTGTGCAAACATTTTATACGGAGGATTTACAATCCGCTCCGGGTAGCATTGGGCAGGTTCGTGAGGTAGCATTTAAAATTTTTCAGGAAATAAAGCGTCGAAACCTTCCAACACTTTTGATTGGTCATATAAACAAAGATGGGGCTATTGCAGGGCCGAAATCTTTGGAGCACATTGTGGATACAGTAGTATATTTTGAGGGTGAACAGGGGCATGCTTACCGGGCTTTAAGGGCGATTAAAAATAGATTTGGTCCCACGCCTGAAATCGGAGTTTTTAAAATGGCGCCAACGGGTTTGATTCCTGTTGAGAACCCTTCGGAATGGTTTCTAGCAGAACGTCCGGAAGATTCTTCGGGTTCGGCCATTGTTGCAACGCTGGAAGGAAGTCGTACCCTGCTTGTTGAAGTGCAGGCATTAGTCAGCACTTCGTCTTCTATTGGTATGCCAAGACGGATGGCAACCGGATTTGATCACAATCGCATGTCTCTTTTGATTGCGATTATGGAAAAGCGGTTGGGAATGAATCTGCAGGGAGAAGATATTTTTGTAAACCTTGCGGGTGGGATTAAAATTACTGAACCGGCTTTGGATTTGGGAGTAGCCGCTGCCATTGCCAGTAGCTTTCAAGACCGACCCATTGACGCAGAACTTGTTTTGTTGGGAGAAATAGGTTTGACGGGCGAGGTTCGTACGGTTATGCAACTTGAGGCCCGATTGATTGAAGCTCGAAGGTTAGGGTTTAAGCGCTGCATCGTTCCTCATTCGGCCAAAAAATTAAAAACGCTTTTGACCGATGGTATTGAAATTAGTTTTGCGAAAAATCTGACAGAAGTATTTGAACAAATTTTTTAACGGAAGATTTAAATGAGTGTTTGCGCAATAGTACCGGCTGGAGGATCGGGAACTCGTATGGGAGGGACTGTTCCAAAACAATTTCAGTCCTTGAATGGAAAACCAATTCTTTATCATACAATCAAAACCTTGCAGAATTGCGAAACCATCTCCGAAATAATTCTAGTAGTACCAGAAAAAGAATATGAAACTGCAAACACCGATTGGTTGGGCAAGCTGGAAATAGTCAAAAAAGTTGTTATAGGGGGTGAAAAAAGACAGGACTCTGTCTACAACGGATTTTGCGAAGCTTCTCAAGATTCAGAAATTGTGTTAGTGCATGATGGTGTTCGGCCTTTTCTTTCTCAAAAAATGATCGCTGATTCTATTGATGCTGCGAGAGAATATGGTGCAGCTATTACCGCGATACCTGTGCATGACACAATAAAACGTGTAGACACTTCGGGTTTGGTATCGCAAACAATTGACCGGGAGGGTCTTTGGAGGGTACAAACTCCTCAAGCTTTTCGTTACTCTCTTTTACTAGACGCATTCAATAAGGCAAAATCAGAAAATTTTTATGGAACCGATGAGGGCGCCTTGATAGAACACCTTGGGGAACCGGTAAAAATTGTAGAGGGCTTAGAACAGAATATAAAGATTACACGACCCGAAGATTTGGAGTTGAGTAAAGCTTTTATTTCCAGGCTCTTTCCAGAAACATAATCCATTCAGAAAAAGATGCGTCTGCAAATGAAGAGAAGCATCTTATTAAATAATTCAGATTCAAAAACTTTACTTACAGTCAGGAGAAATAAAATGTTGCAACCAGGAGCTGATGCGCCAGAATTTTCGGTCAACGATCACAATGGTAATACAATTCAATTAAAAGATTATCGAGGAAAAAAAATTGTACTCTGGTTTTATCCTAAGGCCGATACCCCTGGATGCACTATGGAAGGACAAGGTTTCCGTGATGATTTTAAGAAGTTTGAAGAGAAGGGCATTCAGATTTTTGGGGTAAGTCTAGACAATGAAAATGATAATAAGGCATTCGCTGAAAAGTTTTCTTTTCCCTATCCTTTACTGTGTGACATAAATAGAGAGATCGCTTTGGGTTATCAGGCTGTAAAAAGTAAAGAGGACCAGTATGCCGCACGAATAAGTTATGTGATTGGCGAAGACGGAAAAATACTCGAAAGTATTGAAAACGTAGATACCAAAAACCATTCGAAGGATTTGTGCTCTCGATATTAAAATAACTGTGTTGTAAGTATTAAATTATGATGGAGTGACTTATGGGTTATAAGGATTCCCTAATTCCTGAACCTCTTGACGATAAAAAAAAGAAGAAAAAAAAGGAAATTCTTCAAACACGAATTTCCCCAGTAGATTTTGAAAAAATCAATGATGTAGGAGACCTGGTTGAATCTTTTCAATCTGCTTCCATTCAGGCGAGGAACCTTGGTCAATGTGCACAGATTTTTGGGAAAATGCTACAAGATGAAGAGCGCCCTACAATAATGCTGGGCCTTGCCGGCCCCTTGATTGCTGCCGGGTTAAGAAAAGTCATACGAGATATGGTTCACCACAATATGGTGGATGTCATTGTTTCCACAGGTGCAGTTCTATATCAGGATTATTACAACGCTTTGGGCGGAGGCCATTATTATGGAAGTCCCGCAGCAGATGATACAAAGCTTCGCGAACTTTTCATCAACCGGATTTATGATACCTATGTTGATGAAGAACTTTTCTGCGAAGATGACACCTTGATAGGAAAGTTTGCTGATAAGTTGGAGCAAAGAAATTATTCTAGTCGCGAGTTTATTTCCCTGCTTTCTGAAACCATCGATGATGAAGAATCTATCCTAGTCACGGCACGCAAAAAAAATATTCCTGTCTTTTGTCCTGCTCTTAACGATTCCAGCATTGGGATTGGACTCACTGAACATTATTACAACAGCCGTAAGAAAGGCCGTCAACCTATTGCTATAGATTCCATACGCGATAATTTTGAGCTTACCCAGATTGTAGTCAATTCATCCAGGACCGCAGCATTTTATGTTGCGGGCGGAGTGCCTAAAAATTATATTAACGATTCCATCGTCATGGCATATATTTTTGGTAAGGATACTGGAGGTCATAAATACGCCATACAGGTGACGACTGATTCACCACATTGGGGTGGATTAAGTGGCAGTACACTCGGTGAAGCTCAATCTTGGGGTAAGGTAAATAAACAGGCGAACCATAGTATGGCGTTTGTGGAACCGAGTGTTTCTTTGCCTTTAATCTATGGTCATGCTTTTCAAAAAGGCCTGTATAAGGGAAGGTCAAAATTAAATTATGAATGGGAGGGGGACACTCTAAAAAAAATGGCCGTTGAGGATTAAACCGGTTTTTTGAATTCAAAATCTAAATCTAGAAATAATCTTGCCTTTTCAATATAAGTTTTCGCTTCGCTAATTAGCATTCTTATTTAGAAATTGGATTATTTTAACATTTGCAGCCGGAAAGGGAAATTGATTGAGCTCCTCGGGTTTTA
>JAKUOQ010000105.1 GCA_022450865.1 Nitrospinales bacterium
AAAGGATGAGGTTCCATAGGAGAAGATTTAAATTCTGGATGAAATTGGCCTGCCAAAAACCAGGGATGATCTTCCAATTCAATTATTTCCACAAGATTTCCGGTTGGGGACAAACCGCTTATTTTTAGTCCTGCTTCCTCCATCTGGATGCGGTACATATTGTTAAACTCATAGCGGTGTCGGTGTCGTTCTTCTATTTCTCTTTTTCCATATGCTGCGTAGGCATTAGAATTTTTTCTCAATTGACAAGGATATTCCCCCAGTCGCATTGTGCCACCCTTGTCTCCCTCTATATTTTGATTTGGTAAAAGATCAATAACCAAATAAGGGGATGTTGTTGAGAACTCAGAACTATTAGCATTTTTCAATTTGGCAACATGACGCGCAAACTCAATAGCAGCACAATGCATGCCCAGACAAATTCCAAAATAAGGGACCTTATTTTCACGAGCAAAGCGAACTGCACTTATCTTTCCCTCTATCCCCCGATCTCCAAATCCACCTGGAACAAGAATCCCATCACAATTTCCCAACTGTTTTAGCCCATTTTCATTTTCCAGCTCTTCAGCATCGACCCAATTGAATTTAATACTGACATTATTTCCTATTCCACCGTGAATCAATGCTTCGGTTAGACTTTTATAAGATTCTTTTAGGTCTACATATTTCCCAACAATACCAATTTTTACTTCGCCGGTCGGTTTCTTCAAAATACTATTTATTTTTTCCCATCGCTCTAAATCGGGTTGCTTTGCTTTTATCCCCAGTTTATCAAGAATTATTTTCCCCAATCCTTCCTTTTCAAGGCTCAGCGGAACCTCATAAATGGAACTAACGTCCATTGCTGTGATAACAGAATTAGTATCGACACTACAAAACAGCGCAATTTTGTCTTTCATTGCTTTAGATAGTTTTCTTTCTGTTCGACAAAGAAGCACATCAGGTTGAATTCCAATCTCTCTTAATTTTTGAACACTATGCTGTGTAGGTTTGGTTTTTAGTTCATCGGACGTTTTTATATAGGGAACCAAGGTCAAATGGACATATAAGACGTCCTTTGGTTTAACATCGAATCTGAATTGGCGTATCGCCTCCAAAAATGGAAGACTCTCAATATCACCTACAGTTCCACCAATTTCACAAATAACCACATCAACCCCATCCCCCACATTTTTTATATGCTGTTTTATTTCATCTGTTATGTGCGGGATAACCTGAACGGTTGCTCCCAAATACTCCCCTTTTCGCTCCTTTTGAATAACATTGTGATAAATTTTACCTGCTGTAACATTATTAGCACGACGCATTTTTGCTTGAGTAAATCTCTCGTAATGTCCAAGGTCAAGGTCTGTTTCGGCTCCATCATCAGTCACATAAACTTCACCATGTTGAAAGGGATTCATAGTTCCCGGATCAACATTAATATAGGGATCAAGTTTTAAAATAGTTATTTTGAGCCCTGAGCACTCTAGAAGGCTTCCTATCGAGGAGGCAGCTATTCCTTTTCCGAGAGAGGAAAGCACACCACCAGTTACAAATATATATTTGATTTTTTTACTATTTTTATTTTTATTCACTTAGGTTCCTCGAGGGCTCAAATTTCAGGAGAAAGGGCTAACTGTTTTTCTATGATTTCAATATCTGCTTGTGAGTCTACTCCTATTGAATCAAATTTGGTTTCTACAACTTTAATTGGTATTCCATTTTCCAGAATTCTTAGTTGCTCCAGTTTTTCGATTTGCTCAAGTGGAGATTTAGGCATTTTGGAATATTCCATCAGAAATCTTTTTCGGTAGGCATATAGCCCAATATGTTTAAACCATTGAGGTGAAGATATTTTTGAAATACCATCTACACTGTCTGACCATAAATCACGGTCCCATGGAATGGGAGCTTTTGAAAAATATAATGCAGAATCAAACTTATCAACCACTACTTTGGTAATATTTTTATTCAATAAATCACTTTTATTACGAATTAATACTCTCAAACTTGTTACTGATATTGACGAATCATCTACTAACGGCCTAACCACTTGATCAATATTCTGAGGTGGAATTAAAGGTTCATCGCCCTGAACATTTACCACAATATCACAATCTCTATCTCTAGCGACTTCAGCGACTCTATCCGTGCCAGATTCATGTTCAACAGAAGTCATGATTGCCGTACCACCATTTTCTTTAACAAAGTCTGAAATACGGTGATCATCTGTAGCCACAATTACTTCTGAAGCACAGTTTGCTTTATTAGCCTGCGCAGCCACTCTTTGAATCATAGGTATTCCAGCAATATTTGCGAGTGGCTTACCAGGAAATCGTGATGAAGCCCAACGTGCAGGAATAATAACTAATACCTTAGGCTCAGTACGCATGCCGATTTATCAATCCCTTCCAAATTGTTAAAAATAGAATCTTAAAATCGAACAACAAAGACCAGTTTTTAATATAGTAAAGATCAAATTCTATCCTCTTTTCCAAAGATGTGTTTCCACGCCAGCCATTTACCTGCGCCCACCCTGTTAAGCCTGCCTTCATTTTCAAACGATGCATGTAAAACGGAATGGATTTTTTAAATTGCTCCACAAAGATTGGCCTCTCAGGCCTAGGCCCAACCAAACTCATCTGTCCCATTAACACATTAAATAATTGGGGTAGTTCATCCAGGCTAGTGCTTCGCAAAAAAGATCCAACAGAAGTCCTTCGATCATCATCTTCTTTAGCCCAAACAGGTCCGGTTTGATTTTCTGCTCCAATTTTCATCGACCGAAATTTGTACATTATAAAAATATCTCTATCCAATCCCATTCTTTCCTGTTTATACAATAATGGTCCTCGGGACCCCAGTTTGACAACTATAGCTATTAAAAGCATTATTGGAAGGGTTATTAAAATTGCGATTCCAGAAAGAAAAATATCAGAGGCTCGTTTCAATAAGGTATTCCAACCATACAACGGTGATTCAGTTAGGTTGATCAATGGCATTCCGTCCAACTCTTCAATTCCCGAATGCAAATCCAAGTAACTTAACAAATCGGGAACAAGTTTTATATCGACTGTTTCTTCTTCTAAACTTGCCAAAATTCCCTGCAATCGGTCATGTGCGTTTAACGGAAGCGCAATAAAAATCTGGCTCACATCATGTTCTTTTATAGTTCGATTCAAATCTTCATACAAACCAAGCACCTTACCTCCCTCTATATCCGAACCTACACTTTCCGGATTACGAGTTAAATAACCAACCACTGTAAACCCTATTTCTGGATACATATTGAGCCTTTGCACAACTCTTTGGCCTAACTCCCCTGATCCAATCACGAGAACTTTGTGCAAACCCAAACCACGCCTATGAGCCTCTTTTATAAATAACCGCACCAACTGGTGGGAAAATAATAAAAATATATTGCAAAAGATCCAAAAATAAACAGTCATAATCCGTGAATAAGAAAAGTCGCGGTAAAAGAAAGTCCCAGCGGTTAATATTAGAACAGAAAGGGAAGTCAACTTCAGGATGGAAAAATATTCACTCGTAGGCGTATGCCTATTTAAAAGCTGACTATGACCCAAAACCCTACTACTAGCATAAAATACCAACCAAATAGGCAGAAGCGAATAAAGATACATAATTTCACCAGGGGTCTTGATCGCCGGTGAAAAAAGTTCTAATTCAAATCTGGTTAAATAAGCAAATAGCCAGGCCAAGGCAACGGCAAGACTGTTGAAAAAAATTATCGCCGTTGAATAAACCTGACTATGTTTTCTTATCAATGCCATTACTATATTTTTATTTGAAATTAAAAAGCATTAATAGCTATGGGAAAATGACTAAGACTGAGTTACTCTGAAACTGCTGGAGCCTTCTAAAGAAGAAACGGGATATTGAAGCAACGGGGTAAGTAAAATTAACAGAGACCAATCAGTCTTCCTGCCATAACTTTAATGGGTGGAGGATAACCTAATTTGCGGTTTGCTTCAACCGCTAAGATGGGAAGGAATATATAAAAATACCTATTGAATATGTTTCAATTGAGCAGCTATCTTAGCCCGCACCTCATTTGGGGGATTTCTTTTTAAGGCATCTTCCAGTACTTCAATAGCCCTACTGGTTTCCCCCATTTTAGAATAGCTCACTCCAATCATATAGCGAGAATCATGCACCTTGTTACCACGCGGGTATTTATTTAAAACTGTCTCAAATTGCAGGATAGCATCATCATACATTTCAAGTGCCACGTAATTGCATCCTATCCAAAATTCAATGTTATCTTTCAGATGATTTGGGGGATTGCTAAGAGCAA
>JAKUOQ010000106.1 GCA_022450865.1 Nitrospinales bacterium
TATGATTTAGAGCCCCAATAAGAAATTACAGCAATAAACCTAAAACCTGCCTATGGATCCGCTCGCTAATCTAAGCTTCCCGCAAAGATTTGATTGCTTTTTTGTAATCGTTTGTATTGAAAATGGCTGAGCCGGCTACTAATACACTAGCTCCCGCCTCTTTAATATCTCCCGCATTTTCGTTTTTTATACCACCATCTACTTCCAATTCAATTGGATGTTCGTAATGCGACATAATATCGTTTAGGTTTTGAATTTTGTCCAACATGGAAGGGATAAACGATTGCCCACCGAATCCAGGGTTAACACACATCAATAAAACCATATCGATTTCATGAAGGATTTCTTCAATAGATGATAAGGGAGTAGCAGGATTTAGAACCACCCCAGCCCTGACCTTTTGTTCCTTTATTAGCTGAATGGTGCGATTAAGATGAGGACAGGCTTCTACATGAACAGTAATGATGTCAGATCCTGCGCTAGCAAAATCCTTTATATAAGAATCAGCATTTTCTATCATCAAATGCACATCTAGCGGCAATTCGGTTGCCTTACGGACAGACTCAACAACCGCTGGTCCGATAGTAATGTTGGGAACAAAATGTCCATCCATGACATCCACATGAATCCAGTCAGCGCCAGCCTGCTCAACCGCCTTTACCTCATCGTTCAGACGACCAAAATCGGCTGAAAGAATGGAGGGGGCAATAATTACTTCCGGATCTTCTTGAGCCATTTAATAAGTTCCCATATTGATTAAAATCGAAAATTCTAAGGAGCATATCATAAACTCCAATAACTATCTCAATATAATACAATGGTTATCAAAAGCCACTTTCTTTATAATGAAAATCCTTATTTTCATCTTCTAAAAATCCTGTGGAATCAAAATTAAAAATAACTCGAGAAAAGATCAAAGCATATTTAATGCAAGATCACAATATGCTGATACTAGCAGCTTTAATAGGTTTCCTTGCCGGGTTTGCGTCCACGGCATTCCGATGGATGATTGAATTTTTCGGCTTGGTGTTTTCCTCTGAAGGGTTATCCTTATTAGGAGTTACGGGAACCGCACTACCTTTTCTTTTACCACTCATGCCAATGTTCGGCGGTATTTTCACAGGCATTATTTGTCATTTTTTTCCCGATGCGGTGAATGAAAATGGAGTACACCGCGTCATGCATTCTGTTGCATTGAAAGCCGGAAAAATTCGCAAGCGTACTCTTCTCACTTGTTCAACAACTTCTGCTTTAACAATTGGCTCAGGTGGCTCGGCAGGTCGCGAAGGTCCCACCGTACAAATTGGCTCAGCAGTTGGATCGGCATTAGGAAATCTTTTTCATTTATCAAGAGAACGGGTACGAGTATTGGTCGGGTGTGGTGCTGCAGCAGGAATAGCAGCATCCTTCAATGCTCCTTTAGCTGGAGTATTATTTGCTCTTGAAATTATCCTTGGTGATTTCGCAATCCACACTTTTAGCCCAATCATTGTTGCTGCAGTAATCGGCACAGCAACTGGAAGGGCTTTAGAAGGAAACGAAATTACATTTCAGGTACCCAGTCATGAGCTTGTCAGCTATTCAGAAATTATTTTTTATCTATTTCTAGGTCTATTATGTGGCCTGGTTTCCAGATTGTTCACTTTGTTTTACTTTAAATCCCACGATTTCTTTCAGAAAAAAGTACACATCCCAAAATTTTTAAAACCTGCTTTGGGAGGATTATTCGTTGGTTTAATTTCCATAGGATTCCCTGCAATTCTAGGTAACGGTTATGAATTTATGGAAAAAGCTTTATCAGGAGAGTTGCTATGGGGTATGGCTTTTATATTAATTTTTCTAAAAATATTTAGCACCTCAGTAACGCTTGGCTCTGGCGGACTAGGAGGAGTTTTCGCTCCTTCCCTTTTTATAGGAGCCATGCTAGGTTCAGCATTTGGAGCATTAGTTCATGGTATTAGTCCAGACTTTACCGCTTCACCAGAAACCTATGCGTTGGTTGGGATGGGAGCTGTTGCAGGGGCAGTTATGCAAGCACCCTTGACAAATATATTGATGCTCTTTGAGCTGACCAACGACTACACAATCATTCTACCCATTATGATTACTTGTATTGTTTCGGCCCAAACATTCCGCGGATTCACTAAAAATTCGATCTATATTCAAAAACTTCTTAAAGAAGGAATAAATATTCAGCATGGTCGGGAAGTTTCCATTCTAAATTCGATTAAAGTAAGTGAAGTGATGAATAAAGAAGTCACCAATATCCCAGAAGGGATGCCTTTTAGAAAAATTCTTGAAACTATTTCTTATTCAAAAAACTTTTACTTTCCTGTGGTCAACAGCAAGGGAGAAATGTCCGGGATTCTATCATTTCATATGGTACGGGAAATGATTTTTGAAGAAGAACTCGCAGACCTGGTGGTCGCCAATGACCTCTCAGTTAAACCAGTAAGGTTTCTCACTCCTGAAAATAATTTAAATCAAGCCATGGAATTATTTGCCCAACTGGATGTAGAGCAACTACCCGTTGTCCATAATAATGATGTCAAACGAGTTATAGGCATGGTCAACCGAGGTGAAGTAGTAGCAGCATATAATAGAGAAGTTTTGGTATCCGAATTTGATCATTGATCAAATTAACACCCTCTCTCTAACAAGCAATTTTAATTAGAGCGTTTATTCAATAAAAGAGAATTCCCTACTACGGACACCGAACTCAAAGACATTGCTACTGCAGCGAATACAGGCTGCAATAAAATTCCATAAACCGGATATAACACACCTGCCGCAATGGGAATACCCACAATATTATAAAAAAATGCCCAGAATAAGTTTTGCCTTATTTTAGACATTGTAGCTTTACTCAACTCAATTGATTTTACAACGGCCTTAAGATCCGAACCCACAAGCGTAATATCAGAGGCCTCCATTGCTACAGCAGCACCACTTCCCATAGCCACTCCCACATCAGCTGATGCAAGCGCTGGCGCATCATTAATTCCGTCTCCCACCATCGCTACACAATGCCCAGATTTCCTTATCCTCTCAATTTCCGCCACTTTTCCAGAAGGTAATACCTCTGAAACCACCTTCTCTATCCCTAGTTGTCCAGCTACCACTTTCGCTGTTTTACAATTATCTCCCGTTAGCATGACAACTTCTAACCCCATTTTTTTTAACTGCAACACATTTCCCTTTGCTTGTGGTTTTATGGTGTCCATTGCGGTTATAAACCCGGACACCTGACCATCGATACAAATGATTAGGGGAGTTTTGCCATTCTCCGTTGACTTGTCAAGTTGGATATCAATAGATGATATATCTATTTGATTTTCTACCATCAATCCTTTGTTTCCCAACAGTACGCTTTTTCCAGCTACTATGCCCTTAACACCAAATCCTGGCAAAGCGCTAAAATCACTTGGTGTATTTAGCTTAAGCCCTCTCCTTTGCGCTTCTGCTACAACAGCTACCCCTAGGGGATGCTCAGAGCCCTTTTCTAAGGATCCTGCAAAAATGAGCAATCGTTCAGGATCCAACTGAATTCCCGGTGCTAGAATAACATCTACAACCCGAGGTTTTCCCGAAGTCAGAGTTCCTGTTTTATCAAAAACTATGGTATCAACTTTTCCTACTCGTTCCAAAACCTCTCCACCTTTTATCAAAATACCCATTTTTGCACCTTGGCCTGTACCAACCATGATGGCAGTTGGGGTCGCCAAGCCTAATGCGCAAGGACAAGCAATGATCAACACAGAAATAAAAATCATAAGAGCAAAAGAAAAAGAAGAAGTGGAAATCTCGGCAACTGAACTTCCAAATATCCACCAGCAAAAAAAAAGAGATGGCAGCCAGGCAAATTACTGATGGAACAAAAACGCCTGCGATTTTATCTGCCAGTTTTTGAACCGGAGCTTTTGATCCTTGTGCTTCTTTCACCAGTTTAATAATTTGCTTCAGAGTTGAATCTTGACCTAAACGGGTTACCTTCATTTTAAAAAATCCGGTTTTATTAATGCTGGCACCAAATACATCATCACCCTCATTCTTATCTACAGGAAGGCTTTCACCTGTCAGCATTGCTTCATCAATAGATGAACTGCCTTCATAAATTTTTCCATCAACTGGAATTTGTTCACCGGGACGTACAATGATCGAATCTTCTAATACCAGTTCTGTAATCAGAATTTCTTGTTCCTTCCCTTCCCTCTCTACTTTTGCTGTTTTTGGCT
>JAKUOQ010000107.1 GCA_022450865.1 Nitrospinales bacterium
AGGCAAGTGCCATTGCAATCATTACTCTTTGTTTCATACCTCCGGATAATTGATGCGGGAAGTCATCGATTCGTTTTTGAGGATCAGGAATTCCAACACGATCCAGCAAATCTATGGCGCGGTTGCGAGATTCACTCTGTGCAATTTTCATATGTTGTTTTAAGGGTTCCTGCAATTGATCACCAATTCGAAAAAGAGGATTGAGGGAGGTCATGGGCTCCTGAAAAATCATGGCAATATCATTGCCTCGGAGTTGACACATCTCTTTCTCATCGAGTTCCGATAAATCCTGGTCTTCGAAAAATACTTTTCCTGAGGGATGAAAACCGTTTTCTGCAATCAGTTTGATAATGGAAAACGCTGTTTGTGTTTTTCCACAGCCTGACTCGCCAACCAATGCCAGGGTTTTACCCTGCTGTAGATCGAAAGAAACTCCATCAACAGCACGGGCAATTTTTCCGGGCCCGGCGTTAAAATGAGTAGAGAGATTTTTGACAGATAAAAGCATTTTTATTAAAGGGTTTTTCTTGGATCGAATGCGTTTCTTATCCCTTCACCTACAAAGGTTAGCAGTGTGATCGCCAAGCTAAGAGTTAAAAATGTGGGTAGTAAAATCCATATGGCATGTAGATTATTTTTTCCTTGAGCCAATAGCTCTCCTAAGCTGGGCGCAGGGCTGGGCACACCAAGATTCAAAAAATCGAGACTGACCAATGCCAAAATTCCTGCTGTTACTTCAAAAGGAAAAAAAGTTACGACTGGGGTTAATGCATTGGGCAAAATATGACGGCGCATAATTTTAAAATTAGAGACACCTAAGCTTTTGGCTGCTTTCACATATTCATAATTTCTTATTTTTAAGAATTCTGCACGTATGTATGCAGCGATTCCCATCCATGCAGTCAGATTTAAAATTAAAAATAGGAGTAGAGCTGAGGGCACTAAAAAGGAGCTGAGAATAATAAGAATATATAGGCGCGGAATCGATCCCCATATTTCTGTTAATCTTTGTCCTGAAAGATCGACCCATCCGCCAAAAAACCCCTGGGTCCCGCCAATCAGGCAACCAATCAGAGTGCCTGTTATGGCGAGTGAAACTCCAAACAGCATGGATATTCTGAATCCATAAACCAATCGAGCTAAAACATCTCGGCCGCGGTCATCGGTCCCTAAATAATGACCGTCTTTCCAGGAAGATGGATGAAAGCTTTCTCCGTCATGGGTTTCAGTTTTGTAGGGTGCCGCGAGTACAACATTGCCCGTGACCGATTCTGTGGGTATATATTTGTAGTCATAGCGTACTGGAGGCCAAAGTGTCCAATATTCCCTTGGGGAATTGTTAATGGGTTGAGACAGGTTTTTAATTTCCGGGATAGATTCATCTTCCTCGTCCTCAAAGTCTCCAAGGTCGAGCCCCAGACCTTTTTCTTCTGTATCAAAAAAGCTAGATTCTATGCCATTTAAAAGATTAGTAAAATTTTTTGATTTGTAATCCGGTTCGCTAGGCAAAACTCCACCAAAGTCTTTTTCACTATAAGTAATTGCGATAGGGAAATAGGGTTTTCCCTCTACTACAAGTAATATCGGTCTGATATTACAAATTAACTCCGCAGGAAGAGAGATAATAAAAAGAAAAGCCAATAGTAAAAAACTGTAATAAGCTCTTCGGTCATTTCTAAAAATGCCCAGCTTGGTTTTCCATTCTTTATTTAAACGGAGCATATTATCCTTGTGAATCATCAAAAGATATTCGAGGATCTATCAAAACATAGGAGAGGTCGGTCAACAATTGGCCAATCAATGCCATCAGTGAAAAAATAAAAAGGGTTCCAAGAACAATGGGATAATCTCTTTGTATCACTGCTTGATAAGAAAGTAATCCGAGTCCATCAAGAGTAAAAATCTGCTCAAGCAATAGTGATCCAGTAAAGAACATCGCGAGAAAGGCAAGAGGAAAACCAGTCACCAATGGGATGAGTGAGTTTTTCAGCACATGTTTAAAAAGTACAGTTTTTTCAGGTAAACCCTTGGCACGTGCTGTCAGGACATATTGCTTTCGCATCTCTTCCAAGAATGCATTCTTGGTCAGTAAAGTTAAAGTCGCGAATCCACCTAGTACATAGCAGAAAAGTGGTGCTGCAAGATGATGTAAATAATCTAAAAACTTTTCCCAAAATGTCCAGCTCTCATAGCCAGGGGTACCGGCAGAAGTCAATCCCGCTATGGGTATAAGATGTGTTACAGCGCCATCACCCGGACCCAAAAGTACTATAAGAAAAATGGCAAGTACAAAGCCCGGTACGCTGTAACCGATTAAAACAATCAGACTTGTCCATGTGTCAAAACGGGTGCCGTTTTTTACTGCTTTAGCGATACCCAGAATAATACAAATGGTATAGGTTAGGAAAAAACTAGTGACACCCAATGAAGCTGAAACAGGAAGTTTTTCTTTAATCAAAGATAAAACAGATTTGTTTCTATAAAATGAATTTCCAAATTTAAAAACCAGAAATCCTTCCCAATTATCGTAATTGAAAATGGATTCGACTAAAGGTACGTTTTTATTTTGCGGGGAGTACCATATGAATGTTCTCAAGTACCGTTCCCAAAGCGGTTTATCAAGATGATAAATCTTTTTAAGTTCTTCAAAATGTTTGGGGTCTAATTCCCTTTGTTTGCTGCCTGGTCCTGTCATGGCATTTCCACCTGCCTCGGTGAGGGTGCTTCCATGACCCATTAAAAGAGATTTCATCTGATCAATGGGGCCTCCAGGAACAAATTGCGTAGCAATAAAGGTAATGGTGATTATCCCGATCAAAGTCGGAAACATCAATAGAAGGCGACGAATGATGTAAGAGGTCATATTGAAATAGTATTAGCGAAAGGAAATATAGGATTCATTCGAAGAGTTTAATAAAGTAAAGTTTTAATTTAGAGAAGTTCCTGCCGAGCGTGCTTTTTTAAGTTTATTGGCCCTCTCTTTATTCCACCACCACCATTCCAGAACATTATTAATAACTAAATTTTGTGAGGCGTTTATTTTTGGTCTGCCAAATTTATTCCAGTAGACAGCTCTGTCATATGCGATATACCAATGGGATACCATATAATATTGATGGGTAAGTATTCTATCTAGGGCTTGAATGTTAACCACTAAGTCTTTTCGTGTTTTTGCTGAAACTATTCTTTCTATTAATTCGTCAAGAGCGGGATTTTTAATGCCTATATAGTTTCTTGTCCCAGGCGTATCGGCGGCATCACTGCCCCACATATATCGTTGCTCATTGCCTGGTGAGCGGCTTTGCGGGTACCCAGCTACAATCATCCCGAACTTAAAGTTTCTCAGGCGCTCCTCATATTCTGCAATCTGTACAACTTTAATGTCCAGTTTCACTCCAACTTTTTTTAAGTTGTTTTTATAGGGTTCTGCGATGCGCTGGAATCCAGGTCCAGCCAACAGAAGTTCAAATTCCATTCGATTATTTCCTTTGCTGCGAATCCCATCACTTCCAATCTTCCAACCTGCGGAGTCTAGAAGAGAGTTTGCTACTTTGAGATTTCTTTCAGTAGGCAACCCTTGTCCTGGAGCACCTGCCGGCTTGGTGAGAGCAGTCTTGGGAACAAACTTCTTGTGTTTTTTACGCAGGGATTCGAGTAAAACTTTTACTTCACCTTTTGGAACTCCCTGAGCTTTCATTTCCGGATTGTTGTCAAAATAGCAGTCGTTTCGAGTATATTGTCCATAGAAAAGGTTTTTGTTACTCCATTCAAAATCAAAAACCATTGCCAGGGCCGCTCGTACTTTGCGGGATTTGAATATTTCGTTTCGCGTATTCATGGCAAATCCTTGCATCCCCGCAATACGCGTATGTGGAAATTCCTGTCTGAGGTAGTAACCTTTTTTTACAAAATCTCCTTTATAGTCTAATGCCCAGTCCCGTGAGCTATTTACCAATTGCATGTCGAATTCTCCACCTTTGAAGGCTTCGCGTTGTGCAACCGGGTCGAGATAAATTTTGTAAGTGATACGGTCAAAATTATATCGTCCTTTATTGACGGCAATATCTTTACCCCACCATTTAGGGTTCCGCTTGTAACTGATATATTTTCCGTACTCGTATTTCTCTATAGTGTAGGGACCGCTTCCAACAGCCAAATCATCAAAATCCGAACCAAAAGACTTTCCCTTAGTACCATAAATATGTTTGGGGAAGATAATCATTTGTCCGGTG
>JAKUOQ010000108.1 GCA_022450865.1 Nitrospinales bacterium
AATGACTGGGCCGAAGGACACTGACATCCAATACAAAAAGATTTACTGAGTAACGCTCTATAATTGGTTTGATGCCAGCGAGAATAGGTTCCAGTTTCTCTTTGGGGATAACGGTCAAGATCATTTGCAAGCTACTTGTGTCATTATATAATAAATGCTCTTTAATATAACCATGATGCCCCTTTCCTGAAAGGTTGTTGAATACGGTATATCCACTTGCCTTGATTTTATCAAGAACAGCCGTGATAAAATGAGCCTGGTTTCCTTCCACAATGATTTTGATCTCTTTCATGGGATAAAGATTAAGTTCACTCATGTCGCCTCCTTAAAGAAAAATTATTTAATTAACCTGTATCCTTTTTTGATATAAATGAGAATAACTCTCATGGTATTGGGTGCAATGGCGAACGGAGTGATCCCACAATTGTTTCAATCGTTGAAAAACACCTTCCCTCTCAACGACGACCTTAAAAACGGTACTTGAATTTTATTAAACCATTAGCATAGTTTTGCATTGCAATTTAACGCCTTTGAAAACTATTGTTAATTGCTTTTATGCTTTTTGGTTAATAAAAATATAAAAAATTTTGAAATAACAACTAAAGTTCGATTGCAATTACATAGGTAGGATTTATATAACCTGTTATAACATTCCAGCTTAATAATACAATGATTTTTATGTTCTCATCGGAGGCGACTTGTTCAATCAGTTGCATTGGGAGGCTTTAAGCTAAAAGAAGAGTTCCATATTTATTGGTAGGAAAGAATTTAATCCAATTTCCCCTTCATTTGTTACCCATAATAAAAAAGGACCTACAGCAATTGCCGTAAGTCCTTGTTTTAAATGGTCGGGGCGAGAGGATTTGAACCTCCGACCCCCTGCTCCCAAAGCAGGTACGCTAGCCAGGCTGCGCCACGCCCCGATATCTTAAATTCTTACTTTGCTATGACAATAAAGACTTCTAATGCATTTTAGCCATTTTTTGTCTTTGTTCAGCAGTCAACAAGTTAAGCAGTTGTATTTTTGCTTCAATCATTGCCATGATTTTATTAGTTTTAGAAGCTACAATTTTTGTTCCGGCAGCACGAATTTTTCCCTCGTCAACTTCACCGGAATGAACTTGTAGATCAAGTTCCAGGTGCGCCATCTCATGATCTGCATTAGCTTGAATTATTTTCTTCTTAAAATCAACATCTAGCTTCTTCATCGTCTTTATCTGTGCATCTGTCAAACCCAATTTGTATTTATAATGCATGACGTGTTTAAAAGGACTCGTACCATGCCCTCCATGCCTTCCATGGGTTGATGCTTTTTTGTGGCCATGAGATTTTCCATAACCACTTTTGTAGCCATGTTGTTTTTTCCCATGCGCGTAGGCCTTGCTGCCACTGCCTTCGGATTTCTTCTGGCTATAGCCATGATTACCCTTGGAACTATGGTGGCTTTTCCCGTGCGAGTAAGATTTGCTGCCGCTACCTTCGGATTTTTTATGAGGACTGTAACTGTGCCCCTTTTTCGGGTAAGTTTTACTTTTACTTCCTTCGCTTTTATGCTTACCGTGGACATAGGTTCCTGAGCTGCCTGTACCGATTGCATCCATTCCAGTAGATTGGGTGACAAACATCTTTTTAATTTTGATTGCACTTCCTAAATCGGCATGTGCAGATTGGAAGAACAACAAAACTATTGCAGTTGTTAATCCACCTATTAACTTCGTTTTTATTTGAGACATTTTTACCTCCTTGACAGGGGAAATACTCCGCCAATCCAAACAATTACTAGTGACTAATAAAAAAAGTACGCCCGGCAGGATTCGAACCTGCGACCTACGGATTCGAAGTCCGGAACTCTATCCAGCTGAGCTACGGGCGCATAAATAAAAAAAGGGATGAAGATGAATGGAATCCTTGATCCCTATAATTTCTAATTATAATTCCTAATATCAATATTTTACTTTTTATTTGGAGAGAAGGAAATAAAAAATTTACCTTGAATTTTAGGGAGTTAAAAAACAAAAACGGTAGTTTTTGCTCTTACAATTCTAGCTTGCCTGTTTTAAAACAATTTGCTCAATAAAATATTAACTGTAGTTTCCAGCGGAATGGCAACTATAGTTAAGACCTCCTTATGTAAAAATGGGGTGAGCGACGGGATTTGAACCCGCGACCGCTGGAGCCACAATCCAGAGCTCTACCGACTGAGCTACGCCCACCATATTTTTATGTTTTTAAACTAAAACAGACCGATAGTGGCAGAGTTTAATCTATCCCTAAGCCTTTGTAAAGAAAATGCTAATTATTTAATTACGCGAAGGTGGCTGCGGTCTCGAGGGGTCTTTGATCGAGCTTCTGGGGTCGGTTTGTCACTTGTTTTTAGGGGTTTTAGTTTTTTTTCAGGTTTAGATGCGGGATTATCTACCATTTCACTCACTATTTGATCTGCAAGATTCATATCTGCTGGAATACTTTCCTCCCAAACCTGTCCATTTTGCATATTGGGGTCATAAATTGCCCACACCGCTTCAAAGGGTAACAGACATTTGTAGGGCCTGCCGCTAAAGGCCAGTGTGGCTGAAATGGTGTCTTGATTAATTTCTATGGGTTGTCTGAAATTCAAATTGAAAACAAGGTTTAATGAAGAGTTGGATTTCTGATTCTTCGGAACATCCACATCTGGTAACCGGGCGTCGAGACAAACCATTGCATCGCCTGTTTCCAGTAAATACAAAAGAAAGTCGTATTTTTTTTTGTTGAGGGTTTCCATAATTTAAAACTAACATAAACCCTCTCACGAGGGAAGGGACTATTAGGGATAGACTCTGCTTAAAGCCTCTTTATTAATTTGCAAAGAGTATTCACGGTTTGACGAACCTTTTCTTATCTCTTAAGGGTAGTATTGCTCTTTAAGGTGTACGGGTGTTACCATGCTGAAATTTCTAGACAGATACTTTCTGAGGACTAATTTTTATGCGTGGAAATAGATTGAGGTGGGTCGCTGTAATTTTCAGTATTTTGTTTTGTTCGCGTGTGGTTTGGGCCGAGGAGTCTAAAACTATTGAAGTATGGAAAAATCTATTCACAATCACTCACAGCAAGGGAGCTAACTCCAACACCACTTTTCTTGTCACTAAAGAGGGTGTGATTGTTATTGATACCGGTGTTACGCCTGCTGAAGCTAGAAAAGTCAAAGAAGCAGTTCGCAAGCAAACACAATTACCCATTTTATACATCATCAACACGAATTATCACGGTGACCATAGTTTTGGCAATCAGGTTTTTAAGGATAGCCACACAATCATCGCGCACGAAAATGTTCGCAAAGCCCTGACACAAGAATCAGGTAAAGAATATTTGGCATTTTTTAAGACTCTCAAAATTCCGGGAATGGAAGAAACGGTGATCACCCCACCAAATATGATTTTTAAAGATAAAATGGATATTTATGCAGGTGAGTACCATCTTGAATTAATTCACATGCCAGGTCATACCGATGGCGACTTGTTTATATATATTGAAGCTCTGAAGACGCTTATCACGGGAGATCTAATTTTTAATGGAAAGGTTCCTTATATGGGTGATGCCTATATTGATGACTGGACTAAGGCCCTTAATTATATGGGAGATTTAGACGCGGAGATTTATATTCCTGGTCATGGTGATCCTGGAGGAAAACCCATTCTAATAGCTATGAAACATTATCTATTTGAACTGCGCCAAAGGGTTTTGAGGCAGATTGAAAAAGGCAGCTCGTTGAAAGAAACCCAGAATATAGTCGGGCCGATGCTGAAAAAAAAATATAGAAGCTGGAAAAATCTGGAGCGGATCGATAGGAACATTGAACGTGCTTATAAAGAATTCAGTGTGAAGTAGTAGGACTAAACTGCCTATTCTTTTTTTCAAAAAGTTGATAGGTTCTAAACACAGCATCGATTCCGAGCAGAGTTTTTCCAATTGAAAAATTTTGAACCAATCGGGTTCTTCATAGCTTTGAGGACTGCTGGCGAACATTGCCTCCCCTGTTAGAGGGTGGTAGAATTGGTTGCAACCTTCATTTGAAAATTAATCTCATATCGAGTCCTTATATTTAGAAGGAAAATAGCTATGAAAAAAATTGGTGTCGTTTTATCAGGGTGCGGCGTATATGACGGCGCAGAAATTCACGAAGCGGTTATAACTCTTTTGGCCATCGACCGGGCCGGCGCCAAATCAGTGTGCATG
>JAKUOQ010000109.1 GCA_022450865.1 Nitrospinales bacterium
TACCACCGTGAACTGTTACGGATTGAGACACAACATTTGTTTTACCAAAAGTTGTACCACGCGAAGTTACAGGATCATAATCTACATCAGTACCACCAACAATAGTTCCAGGATTAAACGATAGATATTCCTCTCCTACCAATTCTTCACGAAAAGCATTCACAATTCGAGTTGCTTCAAATATGGCACCGTATCCCAGTTTTTCCTTAAAAATTTGAGAAGAATGGCCTTGAATGCCTGTGGTTGTCAGGATCCATGAGGATGAACTGCGTCTCGCTACGGTTCCTGTATTCATCCCAACGGCCCCTTCAAATCCCAGTCCAATATCGGCCCACTTACCTGCTTCGATTAATTCTTTGCGTACAATTGATGGAGGCCCGCCTGTTTTTTCTTCGTCACCAATAAATACAAGTGTCAGATTTAAATCTTTTAATACTCCTATGTCATCCAGTGCCTTCATGGCATAGATCATCGATACATCACCACCTTTCATATCAGCGACACCTGGTCCATAAGCAGTATTTCCATCCCTTGTAAATTTTTGGAATGGAGAATCAGGCTCAAACACTGTATCCATATGACCAACCATAACAATTTTTTTCCCCTTGCCGCCGCGCATTTCCGCAAAAAGATGCCCGGAACGCTTGATAGTTTTAGGGTAAGTCACCCAGTATGTATTAAATCCAAGCTGATCGAGTTCGGCCTGAAATACTTTTCCAACAGTTTTATTTCCTTCAATATTGAGCGTTCCACTATTGATATTCACAACTTTTTCAAGTAACGCTATCGCTTCTTCTGTATGTTTTTCAACATATAATTGTATTTTCTTTTCATGTTTATTTAATCCACCTGAAAAAGCCAGGGAAACAAAAAGTAATCCCGGTAATATTATTCTGGTATTGATATTCATTTTGTATCCTTTATCACTAGATATTTCTTCATAATAATTTATTATTCTCAGTTTTGATAAACATAACCTTCTTCAAATCATTCACCCGACAAACAAAAAAACCTGCTACTTGGCTGGGCTTGGTGCCTTTAAAGTTCCTTTATTTTTCAATCCGTATCCAACCAAAGTAATGGTTTACCCCTCTTATGATGAGACCGAATAATATAACAAAAAATATCCAGGAAGGCACTAAAGTGAATACGTCTGGAAGAATAAAACCCAGGAGAATAGTTAAACCATAAAAAAACAATATTGGTAATACAGCTTCTTGTTTTTTAATAAAATTTTCCTCGTTGAAACTCAAGCCTCTATTCTCTGCCTTTGCTCTTGCAGATTTGATATTGAGAGCCATGAACTTGTCATATAGTTTTTTCATGTTGGTGTCCTTACTAAGATACATTTACAAAGTACAAAGAAATGTCTATAAACAAAAACCCTGTCTGTTCTACGCATACTGTGCTACCAAGTATCGTTAAAATAAAAAATAAGAATATTTCAACTAAAAGGGGGATAACGCGATCCTAATTATTAATTGTAAACAGTACAAACCCTATTTGGTTTTATCATTTATTGATTAAAAAACACTTATATTCAACTGGGGTGAAGGAACAGAGAAAAGCCAAAATTCAACAACTTTTAGATAATAAATACTTTAAAAGCATGCTTATCATTTTTGGCACACTTTTCTTATTTGTGTTTATTGATTCCGTGATTTATGGGATTTCTTATGATGAACTAACAACCACTGGTTCTGCAATATTGACTGTTTTTATACTCTACCATATTTCCAATCTTTTTAAAACAAAGTAACTAATCATCATTCTAGAAACAAAAAGCCCCGCTACTGGGCAGGGCTTTTGCTTTTAAAATAGATTGATTAACTAATATTAATTCTTAATTGTTTTCTAGGTGTTTTTTCCAATATAAATAATCTGGATTTTTTATTTGGTCATCAAATCTAATTTGAAATCCATCATCAGGAGTTTTAGTAGCATTTGGATTATCTATAAACTCCGGTGCATTTGGATTATACTTTGGTACAAATCCAAGATTTTGACCTTTTTCATTCCAAGTATATGAATGCTGCATATAAGGATAATTTACCAAATCAAAATTTGATAGAACGGTACCAATAAGATTAAAAGCTAATTCATCTTTTTTCTTAATGTCCTTGCTTACATGCAGGGCTTTCCGGTTTATTCTTTTTTCCATAAAACTTAAATCCATATTTTCTGGGTCTCCACCCGTTGCCGCAGTTTTAGCCATTTCTTTAGCGGTTTCTTTCATCATCTTAAATCCAGACTTAAAACCTAATTTTCCAACGGGTTCTTCAGGAGGGATCACCTCAAGACCACTAGTGGTTACTAATAATTCTTTATTATCCTCATCACTTACAACAAATGTTCGCGAAGGTGAATGATAAACATCTTTTCCCCATTCGGTATCCAGTACTTGTTTAATAGAATACAATACATTGCTTTTCTTTGATGATTTTCTAATTTGACCATCAAAAAACGGATATCTTTGATCATCATTTATAGTGAATTCATATAGAACCTTATCAACACTAAAACTGCAACTAAGCTCAGAGTTATATCCTAACTTTTCAACCTTATCTAGAGCCCTCCACCACTTAAGGTGGGTATGGACCATGCTCCCCAAAATTGCCTCGAAATCTATCTGCTCATCCCTAGTATCTAAAAAATATTTTGACTGACATTTACACTCGGTCTGCACTTTATTTTTGATCTTGACTTCATATGAAAATTCTTGATAGGCAGTTTTTATTACGGGACGGCTTATATGTTTTAATTTATCTTGAAGAGACGTAGAAACGCTACCATCTGAATTCAATGATTCCTGTACCGATCTTTCAGATGGTAAGCCACTTTCTTCTTCAAAATAAGCAGTTCCAACCTTCCCTTCTTTCATTGTTGATCCTTCTGCAACTAGGATCTTATTGCCATCCGCTTGTTCCTCAAGCTTTATAGATTGGCCAGTTGCAATCATACCCGTTTTCACACCCTTTAACTTTTCCTTAGGAGCCTTTTGTTCTTCGCTAGTCCAATACATCGCTCCAAGTAAGCCTCCAAAGTCTTTTAAGACTGGACCAATTATCTCAAATTGATTCAGAGAGTATGAAATAGGTTCAACATAAGAATTAATTTCTGTAGCTACATTTTTTTTTCTAATATTTGCTGTTTTTTTCAAAGGGTCTACATACATTGTTTTCGCAAGCCCTTTCAATGAAATTTTTGCTTCTTCTTCTTCTTCTTTCACGATTTCTAAAAGCTCTGATTTCTTTTTGAATTTCTTGGAAACATTAACAGGCATTGGATAGTTTTTCTTTTTTAGAAAACTAGCCCTTTTTTCCTCCAGTAACCTTTTTTCTTCTGCTGCCTTTTTTGCAGCTTCTCTTCCTTCTTTCGATAGAGGATTAAATTGTGCCACTAATAAACCTGAAAAGGAAAATAAAATTAAGGTTATTATAAATCTATATTTTGCTTTCATCATGAACTCCTTATTGATTTAATATTATTAGAAGAGGATCTACTGTTCCTATAAAAGAAATAACGCCTCTTCAAGCGGCGTCAATCTAAGCATCGCAACAACAAATAATCCATAAACTACAGACAGCGCTAGGAAACTTTTATTTTTATGAAATATTGATGCAGCAATAGTATTTAGTTATTATCTGAAAAGCATATCATTCACCAATTATTTTAACCAACACTCGCTTATCTCTCCTCCCATCAAATTCACCATAAAAGATTCGTTCCCAAGTCCCAAAATGCAGATTTCCATCTGTTACAGCCACCACCACCTCTCTGCCCATAATCTGCCGTTTATGGTGAGCATCACCATTGTCCTCTCCGGCTCTGTTATGATGGTATTTTTCCGGGCTTGGATCAAAAGGCGCAATTTCTTCTAACCAGCGCTTGTAATCTTCATGTAGCCCCGATTCATCATCATTGATGAATACGGATGCTGTAATATGCATGGCATTGACCAAACATAACCCATCCCGGATTCCGCTTTCATTAACAGCAGTTTTTACATCAGATGTAATATTGATAAATCCCATTCGTTCGGGAATATTAAACCATAGTTCTTTATGAAATGTCTTCATCACTTCTCCTTTTTCATTTAAACATTGAAAGTACGTAACGCCAGTCCTAAATGTCTAGATACAAAAAACCCCGCTACTTTGCGGGGTTCTTGATAAATTGATTTGTTATCAAATACGTTAAGATTTTCCCTCTTT
>JAKUOQ010000011.1 GCA_022450865.1 Nitrospinales bacterium
TTAATTCGTATTGGTGTAATAGAGCCCTTCCTCCAGTAAAACGGCGAACTACAGGAATATTATTTTTTTTACAGGATTCCAAGTCAATATATTTCGATATATCCTGGGAATAACCAATAGAAAGCGTGGGTCGCTTCCAACCGTAAATACGCAATGTGGCAGGAGTTTTTCCTTCACTGCAAGCAATAAGAATGGCCTTATCTTTTGCCATATTGAAAGCTCCATCGCCCAAAGAATCCTGAATTATCCTCCAGTTATTTTGATTCATACAAAGCTTTTCCATTTAAATGAAAAAATCTTTTGACTCAATTGCAATCATTCTATACATAATAGGTATGTTAAAAAATATTCAGCATAAACAAAATTTCATTTTTATTATGAGCTTTCTTCTCGCTCTCACAACCGAAAATTTATCATTTGCTTTTGAAAATTTTGGGACATTAAAAAAACAATGCCGGTCCACCTGCCATCAAGCTGAACACATCAAGCAATCTCGACAAGATAAACTATCCCGGCCTGAATGCAAAACCTGTCATGTTGGAATTCATTATACATCCCAATTTTCTTCTACTCGAAAATCGGCTTTCTCTGTAAACAGTGGGCTACTCTTAAAATCGTTGATACAAACGGTACCAACAAAAAATAAAACCTCACAACAAATCCCAAACAGCAGTTCGATTAAAGATATGGCTTTAATTCCAGAAGGTAAATTTGTTATGGGTTCTAATGAACGATGGGATGATGAAGCTCCAGAACATATCTCGTTCACAAAAGCTTTTTATATGGATTTCAATGAGGTAACCAATTCAAACTATAAAAATTTTGTAGATGCTGTAAAGCATGAAACACCCTACCACTGGCCTGAGGGAAATATTCCTAAGGGCAAAGAAAAGCACCCCGTAGTTTATGTGAGTTGGTTCGATGCTAACAATTATTGCAAGTGGGCAGGAAAAAGACTACCAACAGAACAGGAATGGGAAAAAGCTGCACGGGGATTAGACGGCCTGATTTATCCTTGGGGAAATGAATGGTCATTAGATAAATCTAATAACCCTTATAAGCATTCTACGGGCACAAAGCCCATCGCTTCATATCCTGAAGGAAGAAGCCCTTACGGCTTAAATGACATGTCTGGAAATGTATGGGAATGGGTCGATAGCTATTATCTTCCCCACCCTGGAAATCCTGTAACACGAGCAGAGTATGGCAAAGACAAAAGGATTCTGAAAGGGGGATCCTGGTTTGATTGTCTATCATATGGCTGTGGGCTGAGTGCACCCACATTTAACAGAAGTTTTTTTACCCCGGAAGTAAAAAATAATAGTTTCGGATTTCGTTGTGCTAAAAATACAGAGTAAATCTTGCTCTCAGCAGAAAAAAAATAAAATGAAATGGGGATCTCAAGAGTAATAAATGGAAGTACCCAATAAAGACGAAAAATCAGGAATTTTCAACAGTATTCGTTTTATTCTTTTACTGTTCTTGATTGAGTTTTGTGGATCACACTATCCAAGGTATACTCCATGAGAAAAGATTTAAAAGACCCACGGATAATAATAAGCAAGGAGGAATAATGGGCGACAAGGATAAAGCGCTGGAATTGGCACTCACACAAATCGAAAAACAATTCGGCAAGGGTTCCATTATGAAACTGGGACAAGCTGAATATCAAAAAGGAGTGGATGTCATTTCTACCGGTTCTATTTCACTTGATAGTTGCTTGGGTGTCGGTGGGGTTCCAAAAGGACGGATTATCGAAATCTACGGCCCTGAAGCTTCAGGAAAAACTAGCCTGACCCTGCATATAATTGCAGAAGCCCAGAAAGCGGGCGGAGTTGCAGCTTTCATTGATGCAGAGCATGCACTGGATCCAGAATATGCACGGAACCTTGGTGTCAATTTAGATGATCTTCTTCTTTCCCAGCCAGATACTGGAGAACAGACTCTGGAAATCGCGGAAGTGCTTATCCGAAGCGGTGCCGTAGACGTCATCGTAGTGGATTCCGTTGCAGCCCTTGTTCCAAAAGCAGAGCTGGATGGGGACATGGGCGATTCACATATGGGACTTCAAGCACGGCTCATGTCGCAAGCCATGCGTAAATTAGCAGGGGTAATCAACAAATCACATACATGCCTCATCTTCATCAATCAGATTCGCATGAAAATTGGGGTAATGTTTGGAAACCCAGAAACTACAACAGGCGGCAACGCCCTCAAATTTTATTCGTCTGTTCGAATTGATATCCGCAGAATTGCCGCCCTAAAAGACGGCGAAGAAGTAATTGGCAATCGCACTCGTGCCAAAGTAGTAAAAAATAAAGTCGCTCCACCTTTTCGAAATTGTGAATTCGATATTATCTATGGTAAGGGGATATCCAAAATGGGGGACCTTCTCGACCTTGGCGTCGCCAACGAAATTATCGCAAAAAGTGGCACCTGGTTTTCATATAAGGAAAATCGAATAGGACAAGGACGAGAAAACTCCAAACGTTTTCTTGGAGAAAATCCGGACATCGCCAACGACATAGAAAATCAATTGCGACTGAAACTAGGACTTGCAGGAACAGAAGAAGTAACACCTAACAAGTCCGATAAAAGTAAGAAGGCCGATAAAAACGACTAATTAGTAATATGCCTGATCCTGTATCATTAAAAAAAGCTAAAGCTCAGGCTTTGCAATATCTTTCTTACAGAGACCGCAGCAAATGGGAGCTTAGCCAATATCTTGGCAAAAAGGAACATTCCCCCCCGGTGATTAAGAAAACCCTAGATTATCTTGCGGAGCTTAACTACGTTAATGATCACCGGTTCGCTTTACAATGGGGTCAATATAAAATTAACAAAAATAAACTGGGTAAAAATCGATTGTACTTCGAGCTATTAGGAAAAGGAGTCAACAAGGAAACAATAGAAGGTATCCTGAATACTCTTTATGAAGAAAACCCAGAAATGGAGCTCGCAGCACAATGCGCACGCAAAAAATGGGTTACTTTAAAAAGTTTTGAAGAAAAAAAGAAAAAACGATTACTGGTTCAATATCTGCAAAGAAAAGGGTTCTCATCGGATATTATTTATCAGTCAGTAAGGACATTAGCTGAATCCGGTAGTATTGAAAATCATTAATGCAGCCCCCTTCTGCTCTAGATCAAGATTAATGTAGAATGGAACTTATCAACACACTTCCACAACCATTAATTACTGTTACCCTATTTATTTTTGGACTTTCAATCGGTAGCTTCGCCAATGTTTGCATATATCGATTGCCTAAAAAGGAATCTGTTGTTTCTCCTGTATCTTATTGTACCGCCTGCTTAGTTCCTATCCGTCCTTTAGACAATATTCCGATAATAAGCTATTTAGTTCTTAGAGGTAGATGCAGAGATTGCAATAATAATATATCTGTCATTTATCCTGTCATAGAAATTATCACTGCCTTGCTTCTTCTTGCTGGGTTTTTTAAATTTGGGCTTACTTTTGATTTTCTGGTCTACTTCGTGCTAGCCCCAACTTTAGTTATCATCACTGTAGTTGATATTAAGCACCAGATTATCCCTGACGTCATAACCCTCCCTGGACTTGCTCTAGGCCTTGCAGCGGGTAGTTATTCGATAGGATATGTGAACTCATTTATGGGGTTTTTATTAGGGTGTGGGTTATTCTATCTTTTGGCAATTTTGAGCAATGGAGGTATGGGAGGAGGAGATATAAAATATATTGCTGCTGCTGGAGCCTTTGTGGGTTGGCAAAAAGTACTACTGATTATTTTCATTGGCGCTGTTCTAGGAACTTTCGTTGGTTTATTTCAAATAGGCTTCCAGAAAAAAACAAGAAAAAATATCATTCCTTTTGGCCCACTTCTATCGGTAGCCACTTTGATCACATTGTTTTATGGAAATCTTTTGATAAAATTATATATAGACAATCTGTGAGTTGGTCTAGCTGAAATAAAAATATTTATCTAATCCGTTGAAGAAAAAATCTGCTCTATCTTCTCGCAGTTTTCTTTTGAAGGCTGCCAACCTATCGATTTCAGGTTTTCTTCCATCTGTACTGGATTTTTAACACCTACAAGAGCTGTTGTAAGACCCGGTTGCCTTAGTACCCAGTTTATTGCCATCTGACCACAAGTTTTCCCCTCCTCGAGAGCAATGACTTTTAAAAGGTCGACCTTACTAATATTTTCGGCATACCCTTCGCCAGCAAAAGTACCAATAATACCTTTACCGCGCCAGTCTTTAAATTTGGTGTTTTTGTCATACTTCCCTGTAAGCACCCCTGAAGAAAGAGGACTATAAGCGATGATTCCAATATCATTTTCAATGCAAAGTGGAACTGTTTCTTTTTCAATTTCTCGAGCCAGCAAACTATACTCAGGTTGCAGCGAAATAATTTTTGCGTATTGGGAACATTCTTTTATCTGTGCTGCTGAATAATTACTCACACCAATAGAGCGAATTTTACCTTGTTCCTGGATCTCAAGGAGAGTCTCCATGGTCTCCTGGTGCGAGGTTTCAACATCAGGCCAATGCACTTGATAAAGATCGATCCAATCTGTGCCCAATCGTTTTAAGCTCTGATCAATCTCCTCCAAAATTGATTTCCGACTTGCATCTTTTCGGAGTGCACTCAATGATTCCTTATCCCATCTAAGACCACATTTTGTTGCTAGAATTACATTTTCACGGACCGGCTTAAGAGCCTCACCGATTAATTCTTCAGAGTGCCCAAACCCATAAACAGGAGCAGTATCAAAAATATTAATGCCTTGATCGAAAGATGCTTTAATTGAGTCGATGGATTTCTTATCACCTTCATTTTTCCAGAAGGGTGCCCCTCCTATACCCCAAGCCCCATAACCTATAACCGAAACTTCTAAATCTCCCAGTTTTCTATATTCCATATCTAGCCATATATTTTAAAATTATTAAATTCATTAATATCCTTTTCTCCTCTAAGAGGATAATATTATAGTCCTAACTTTGTTTCGTCTAAATTTTAATTATTGGAACCCATGAATTCTCTTCTAAGAGTCCTAAGCTATTTAAAACCCTATCAAGGAAAAGTTGCCCTGACCCTTTTTCTGGCAATATCCACGACTCTTCTGGATCTAGTTCCCCCCTGGTTGACGAAAGTAATTGTGGATAACCTTGTAGAAAATAAGGATATGACGCCAGTTTACTGGGCAATTGCTGGAATTGCCTTTGTATATTTAGCCCGCAATTTTACAAACCACAAACGTATCGTGATTAATAACAAAGTTGAACAAAGCGTGGTGTTCGATTTGCGCTCGGAAGTTTACCGTTCTTTTCAAAAATTATCTTTAAAATATTTTGAAAACCGTTCAACAGGCGAGCTTATGTCGCGTGCCAATGACGATGTCAATTATGTTGAAAGAATTTTTATTGATGGCGTCGAACAGGTCGTTACTGCCGTCCTTACACTGATTGGAATTTCGGTAATACTTTTTTACATGCATTGGAAATTAGCTCTGTTAGCGCTGCTACCCATTCCTTTTCTTATTTATGGAGCATGGATATATACCGAAAAGGCACACAGCCAATATCATGTGGTACGTAAGCGTGCAGCTTCCATGAATTCTAAATTACAGGATTCCATCTCAGGCATTCGGGAAACACTTTCCTTTAATCGACAGCTTCACGAAGTCGAACAATTTGAAAAAAGAAGTCGAGATTATTGCGAGGGCACTTTGAAAGTAATGCGTATGTGGGCTATCTATTCTCCTACCATGATGTTTCTCGGTTCTTTGGGAACGGTTTTGATTCTTCTGTTTGGAGCCGGACTTGTGCAGGCAAATGAAATAACCGTAGGTTCTCTTGTTGCATTCGTCGGTTATCTAGCACTTTTTTATACACCAATCAATCAATTACATTCTGTAAATCATATGCTGCAACATGCCTTGGCGTCTGGGGACAGGTTATTTGAAATCATTGATACTGTGCCTGACGTAAGGGAAAGTCCGAATGCAGTCCTTCCCTTAACCAATGTAAGGGGAATAATTCATTTTGACCAAGTGAACTTTTCCTACATTGAGGGAAAACCAGCGATTCGGAGGATTGAATTTACCCTATCCGCAGGAGAAAAAATTGCTTTGGTCGGCCATACGGGGAGTGGAAAATCTACACTTGTAAAATTGCTCATGCGTTTTTACGATGTTGATTCCGGGATAATTAGCTTAGATGGGTATCCTATTAAAGATTTAAAGCTTTCTTATTTAAGAGAACAAATCGGCTTGGTCTCTCAAGATCCTTTTTTATTCAATGGCACTGTCGCAGAAAATATAATGTATGGAAATATTGAAGCCAGTAGAGAGCAGATCATTGCAGCGGCCATCGCATCTCATGCAGACCCCTTCATAAAAAACCTTCCCGATGGTTATGACACACAGGTTGGAGAACGAGGCGTAAAACTTTCAGGAGGAGAAAAGCACCGAATCGCCATCGCCCGAACCTTCCTTAAAGATCCGCCTATCATTATTCTGGATGAAGCGACCTCAACTGTGGATACGAAAACCGAGTACCACATTAAAGAAGCATTAAATAAGTTAATGGCAGGCAGGACTACCCTATCTATCGCGCACCGATTATCTACTCTGGAAGGAGCGGACAGGATTTTAGTTATGCGAGACGGTGAATTGGTGGAATCAGGAACTCACGATGCCTTAATCAGCATCGATTCAGAATACGCAAATCTTTTCCAATATCAGGTACATTTATAAAACCGCTTTTGCAAAATCAGCAGGTCAATTCCCTATCTCTACAACTTCACCCATTTTTCGAAATTTTTCTTCGCGTAAAGTAACAAGTTTATCTGGGTCAATTTCCTTCAATTCCAAAAGATTTTTTCGGAGTGCTTTTTTTAAACGGATGGCCGCTTGTTTATGGTTCCTATGCGCACCCCCTAAGGGCTCACGAACAATCTGATCAACGATTTTAAATTTTAGCAAATGGTTTGCAGTCAAACATAAAGCATCAGCAGCTTGTCTGTTTTTGCTCTTATCCTCCCAAAGTATGGAAGCACAGCCTTCTGGAGAGATCACTGAATATACTGAATGTTCCAGCATTAAAACACCTATAGCCAAAGCACCCCCTGAGCCTCCCTCTCCAATCACCACGCAGATGATAGGAACCCGCATTTGGATCATGCTGAACATATTTGTAGCTATGGCTTCTGACTGGCCTTTTTCTTCTGCATCGACCCCAGGGTAAGCTCCCGGGGTATCAATGAATGTAATGATGGGCATATTAAATTTTTCTGCCATTCGCATTAAACGAAGTGCCTTGCGGTATCCTGATGGTTGCGACATGCCAAAATTTCTGGCAATTTTCTCTTCCATATTCCTACCTTTTTGATGTCCAACAACCATCACTGGCAAATCAGCAAACTTGGCAGGTCCCGCTACAATAGATGGTCCATCACCTCCGTGGCGATCTCCGTGCAATTCAAAAAAGTCAGAAAAAATATACTGAATATAATCCAGCATATGAGGCCTATCTGGATGCCTCGCTACCATGGTTTTGTCCCAACCCTTCAGATTGGAATATACATCGTGCTTCGTTTTACGAAGTTTCTTTTTGAGCTTTGAAATCTCTTCAGTTATATCTCCAACACTGTCATACATATGAGAAAGAGACACCAGATCATGTATCTGTTTTTCTAATGCAAAAATTTCTTTTTCAAAATCGAGTATCTGAATCATGGTTATTTACAAAGTTTAAATATGTTTTAAAGTATTTTCACATAAAGCCGATTTCGGCTCTAATGAGTTCCCATGCTAAATTTTATTCTAGTAGAAACCAAAAATAGGGTGGACCAAGTTTTGTAAGATTTTGGATTTGTTCAATGCCTGTGCCCCTGTCGTGCCAATTTTATTTTGCCCCAACTTTAATGATTCCAGACTTGAAAAATTGGGCGATTCGGCAATGGCAAAAGCACCTTCATCGCCAATCCGGTTAAAGTTTAAATCCAGTTTTTTTAGTTTTTCCAGGCTATTGGAGTTAGCCAGAGCCTTAGCACCTGCATCGGATATATTATTTTGGGAAAGATTCAGTGAGACCAACTGCTTTAAGTTTTCAGATTTTGAAAGTGCAATCACCGCTTTATCTGATAAATCATTATTTTTTAAATCTAATATTTCTAATTTACTAGCGAATGGGGACTCCAATAAAACATCGACTCCCAAATCTCCAATTAAACCCGCACCCAGTTCATTTAAGCGATTCGAGCGATTCAAGTCTTTTAACCATTCCATTAATTGAAAACGTTTCCATGCATCCTTCGCGGAATCTTCAATTGGATTATAAGTCAATTGAATGTTTTTTAAGTTTTTCAATTTTGTCGAGCGAGTGAGCTTTATAACACCCGAACCATGTATTTTATTGTAATTCAGGTTCAAATCTTCCAACTTCGACAAGGTGTCCGACTCAGCAATCAAAGCTGCTCCCATATCAGATATACGATTATGATACAAATTTAAAACTTTCAAGCTTGATAATGGTTGCGATTTAGAAATATATCTAACACCCTGATCGGTGATATTATTATTCTCCAAATAAAGGGCAATAAGCTGATTGAGGTTTTTCGATTCAGCTAATGCACGCACACCCTCATCCCCAAAGTTACCCTTATAAAGTATAAGGACAGAGACCGTTTTCAATAAAGAAGACTGCGCTAGATGAGCAACGCCTTCATCTCCCAGGTTTTTGCCATTGATTCGCAGCACCTGATCATTGCGCTTTAGTTTGTTCTGTATATATCTTTCAATTTCTTCCCCGGTCATCTTTGGCGGTGCTGAGCCCAGGGTGAAGAAACAAAAAAAACAAATTACTATTTTTAATCTATATAAAGGCAGCTTCATCTTTCAGGAATTCATAGTGTGGATCAAATTAAGAGAAATTGTTTAAAACTATATTACATATCATTAGGATCGTTTTCAATTTCTCTTAAACGAGACTCTAGCTCTTTTACCTTTCTGGCAAGATCGGGTAGCTTTGGCAAAGTTGCTACATACCGTTTCCATGTACCTGTAGGAACAGCCGGCCATCCGCTTACAACAGCATTATTTTCAAGATCACGAAAGGTCCCAGATTTTGCTGTCACGGTTACTTGGTTTCCCACAGTCACATGGTCGGCTAAGCCAACCTGCCCTGCCAACACCACATGATGGCCAAGCCTACAGCTGCCGGCCAAGCCTACTTGAGCAACCAGAATAGAATGATTGCCGACCGTGCAATTGTGAGCAACCTGCACGAGATTATCTATTTTGGTGCCCGCCTTAATAAGTGTTGTATCCATCGCTGCCCTATCTATGCAACTGTTAGCACCTATTTCCACAAAATCTTCAATTACCACCCGTCCAAACTGATTAATTTTATAGTGACAACCTTTTTCATCCAGTGTGTACCCAAATCCATCGGCACCTATCACCGTTCCGGCATGTACGATGACATGTCTTCCCATTTCAGTATTGCGGTAAAGAGTAACATTAGGATGTAGCGTACAATAGTCATCAATTTTACAATCGTTACCGATCACTACATTCGGATACAAAACCACATCATTCCCAATAGAAACATTTTCCCCTATACAAACCCCTGCTGAAAGAGTCACATTCTCACCAAGCACCACTTTTTCACCAATCACGACGCTTGAGTGAATTCCCGGTTGTGGTCGAGGTTCCGGGTGAAACTCGTTAACCAAACGAGCAAAGGCTAGCTCAGGTTTTGCAACCACGATTTGTGGAATCGAAACTTCGACAGGCTTGACTACAAAAACCGCTGATGCCTTAGACTTTTTTAATACATCAAGATATTTATTTTGCATAAGAAAGGTGATATCCCCTTCTTTAGCATCATGAACACCACGTACTCCGTTAATTTCTATAGAACCATCTCCTTCCAAGGTTCCAGACACTAATGAAGCAACTTGTTCCAGCTTCATGCTTCCCCCTTCCAGGTTTCCATAACAGTTCTCAATATATATTTATTTTAACAAATTAAATTACAAGGCTTTGATTGACTGAATTGACATTTCCATCAATCAACTCCAGCACCCTATCTAACTGCCCTGCAACTCTTTGGCTATGGGTGACGAGAACAAAAGTCTGATTAAACTCTTTATTAAGCCTGCGAATCAACTCGATCAATTGATCACTAGCATAGGCATCAAGATTCCCAGTGGGCTCATCGGCTAATAACAAATCCGGCTGATTCATCAATCCTCTTGCTAAAGCAACACGCTGACTTTCTCCCCCCGAAAGCTCTCCTGGTGTATGATTCATTCTGTCTTTCATTCCAACCTCACACAAAAGATACTCCGCTCTTTCTTTTGCAATCGAAACTTTTTTATTTTGAATAAGAGCAGGAAACATGGTGTTTTCTAGGGCTGTAAAATCTGGTAATAAATTAAAAAACTGAAAAACAAATCCAATGTGAATGTTACGGAATTTTTCTAAAAAGGAATTTCCTTGCTTGTAAATATTCTCTTCCTTAAATAATACTTGACCCTTTAATGGTTTATCGAGCCCTCCGAGAACATGTAGCAAAGTGCTTTTCCCCACGCCTGATGCCCCTACGATTCCTAGCACCTCTCCTGAAAATACCTTAAGGTAAGTCTCACTAAGAACATGGATGATCTCGTGCTTGGTCGCATAGCTTTTATCTACCCCTCTCGCTTCAATAAGACATTTTCGATTCATTTTATCAGCATCATTCATAACGCAAACCATCCACAGGGTCCATTCGAGAAGCTCGCCATGCCGGATATAAAGAAGCTAAAAAACAAATAGCTATAGAAAACACAACAATGAGAAATGAATCCAAATATTGAATTTCGGAAGGCAGTTTATCGAGATAATACACATCATTCGGGAAAGCAGTTATTCCAAATAAATTTTCAATGAAACCCACTATATCGTTAAGGTTGGGAACAATTGCGAAACCCCCAATACAGCCTATTAATGTCCCTGTTACTCCAATTATCAATCCCTGAAAACTGAAAATCTTCATTATGCTGGCACGCGATGCCCCCATCGACTTTAAGATTGCTATCTCCTTGGTTTTTTCCATGACCACCATAAATAACGTGCTAACTATATTAAATGCTGCCACCAGAATAATTAAAATTAAAATAATGAACATCACAATTTTTTCAAGCCGTAAAGCCGAAAAAAGGTTTTTATTCATCCGCATCCAATCCCTTGCATAATAAGGGAAGCCAAGACTTTCCTGCAGAGATTTTGCAATTTTATCCGCATGATCTATATCATCTACGCGAATTTCAATCCCGCTCACTTTTTTCTTCATCGAAAAAAACTTTTGTGCTGACTGTATAGAAATAAAAGCTAGGCTGGAATCATATTCAAACATTCCAGATTCAAACAAACCCGCTACTTTATAAAGCTTAATTTTCGGAACTAGCCCCATAGGAGTTAAATGGGATGCAGGGGCAACCATTGACACCGTATCATCCATCTGCACGCCCATTTTATGCGCCAGCTCCTTCCCTAAAATTATCTTTTCACGGTGAGAACCTGAAGTAACATTCTTATTTTTTTTCAACACCCCTATTTCACCTCGAACCATGTTCTTCTCAAGATCCGAAACCATTGCTTCTCGGTTAGGGTCAACCCCGCGAATAACCACTCCTGAAGAATGATCACCAAAAGTCAGCATTACTTGATTTAAAATAAAGGGCGCCGCAGCCTTTACTCCTTTAACCTCCATTACCTTTTTCAAAACAAATTCAAAATTATCCATTCCGGACTGGGTAATATTGGTGACTACTATATGACTGTTTGTTCCGAGAATTTTATCTCTAAGGTCTTTTCCAAAACCGGACATCACAGCTATGACAACGATTAACGCCATCACGCCCAAAGCCACACCCCCAATAGATATCCAAGTGTTAAGGGAAATAAACTTTTGCTCACGTTTGGCTTTGAGATGACGCAGGCTGACAAAAATTTCAAAGGCCATATAAGGGGGTGAATCAAGGACTGGTCCCTGACTCCTTTTTTAATTGAGGGAAAAGAATCACATCACGGATAGAAGGGCTATCGGTGAACAACATAACCAACCGGTCAATACCAATTCCTTCTCCAGCCGTGGGTGGCATACCGTATTCAAGGGCACGTATAAAATCATTATCCATCCAGTGCGCTTCATCATCACCTGCCTGACGTTCCGCTACCTGGCCTTCAAATCTCTTCTTTTGATCAATAGGATCATTCAATTCGGTATACGCATTGGCTATTTCCTTGCGACCAATAAACAGTTCAAATCGCTCGACCAAACCTGGATCATCTTCCTTTTTCTTGGAAAGAGGAGATAATGCTAAGGGGTAGTCTATAATAAAAGTGGGTTGCGACAAATTAGGTTCAACAAAATGATCAAACAGTTTTGCCAGGATTTTGTCATGGCTATCTTTTTTTTCCAGCACCACTTTATTTTCCAAAGCAAAAGCTACGGTCTTTTGCGGGTCATCTAAATGTTCTTCCGCAACACCGCCGATTTCAATCAAGGATTGTCGAAAGGTGCAACGCCGAAAGGGCTGAGAAAAATCGATCATCTCCGTCACGGATTCTCCAGCCACAATGCTGGTATATGGAAACATAAAATTATTTTCAGGAAAAACCTTTTTACATATAAAACGGAATAGATCTTCAGTTAAATCCATCAGATCGTTATAATCAGCATATGCGGTATAGAACTCGACCATGGTAAATTCAGGATTGTGCTCGGTAGAAATACCCTCGTTACGAAAATTTCGGTTGATCTCGTAAACTCTTTCAATCCCTCCCACCACTAGACGCTTTAAATAAAGCTCCGGCGCAACCCGAAGATAAAGGTCCATATCCAACGCATTGTGATGGGTTTTGAAAGGCCGAGCAGTTGCCCCCCCTGGGATGGACTGCATCATCGGAGTTTCAACCTCGAGATAATCCCGATCATTTAAATAATCACGAAGAGCAGAGATAATCTTGCTACGTAGAATGAAAACTTTTTTAACATCCGGATTAACGATTAAATCGACATAACGTTGTCTGTAACGCAACTCAACATCTTTCAATCCATGCCACTTTTCCGGAAGGGGAAGTAATGATTTGGATAATAAAGTGGTCTTAGTTGCAAACAAGGTCAATTCACCCGTTTTTGTTTTAGATACTCTTCCCTCAACCCCAATGATATCTCCGATATCAAACTTTCCAAACAATTCATAAGCTTCTTCACCCAATGCATTTTTATTGATAAAAACCTGTATCTGTCCGGTGGAGTCCTGAATATTTACAAAAGTGGTTTTACCATGTTTGCGTCGTGTCATAATGCGACCCGCTGCTATACAAGTATGGTTCTTCTCCTCTAATTCTTCTTTACTTTCTAAAGCAAAATTATCTACCAGTGATTTAATGACAGTGTCAACTTTAAACCGGTTGATGTAAGGGGCTATTCCCTTCCCTCTCAGATCTTGAAGTTTGTCATGCCTCAGTTTGATCAGATGTCCTAATTCTTCCATGAAAAATTTAATTCTTTATAGAGTGTGTATTGGGGAAATGGTTTTAAATTACAGTATTTGTCCAAACAGCATACTTAGAGAACAACAAGATATTATCTAGCGAATTCCGTAAATCGAGATTCACGCACCACAGTAACTTTAATTTCACCGGGATACGTCACCTCTTTTTCAATTCTCTTCGCCACATCGCGTGCGAGGATATTTGCACTTTGATCATCAGTTCCACTTGGTGCGACAATAATTCGAACTTCGCGACCCGATTGAATTGCAAAAGTTTTTTGCACACCCTTAAATGAATCGCCAATTTCTTCCAGTTGCGTCATTCGTTTAACATAAGTTTCCAACATTTCACGTCGCGCACCCGGTCTCGATGCAGAAATCGTATCACCTGCAGCAACGAGAACAGCATAGGGAGATTCCGCTTCACAATCTTCATGATGCGCCGCAATAGAATTTATCACGAACGGATGCTCACCATAGCGTTTAGCAATATCAACCCCTAAAGAAGTATGAGTGCCATCCGTTTGATGATCAATAGCCTTACCAATGTCGTGCAATAGCCCTGAACGCTTTGCCATGTTTTCGTTTAAACCGAGCTCAACCGCAATGGCCCCACAAACAAACGCTACTTCCTGAACATGGTTGAGAACGTTTTGCGTATAGCTAGTACGATATTTTAGTCTACCAAGAAGCTTGACAATTTCAGGGTGTACATTGTCGATCCCAACATTAATAATCGCTTGCTCCCCCGCTTTCTGAATCTCTTCGGTCACTTCTTTTTTACATTTTGTAACCATTTCTTCAATTCGGCCAGGATGAATACGGCCATCGAGAGTTAAATGATTAAGAGTTCGCCGTGCAACTTCCCGACGAATCGGATCAAAACCGGACAACACAACAGCACCCGGAGTATCATCAATGATCAAATCAATTCCTGTTGCCTGTTCAAGTGCACGTATATTTCTCCCTTCACGACCAATAATACGACCCTTGATATCATCACTCGGTAATTCGACAACAGAAACGGTTGTCTCCGCGACGTGGTCTGAAGCCAGTCTTTGTACCGCCATGGTGATTAGTTTTCGGGCTTCTTCATCGGCTTGCGATTTTACCTTGTCTTCAATTTTCTTTACTTCACGCGCCGCATCCATCTTGGCTTCATCAATAATTTTATTCTTTACCTCTTCACGCGCCTTTTCTGCAGTATAGGAACCGATCACTTCCAAGTTTCGCAGTTCTTCTGCAACCAATTTCTGGTATTCGTTTCTTTGTTGCTCGACGTCTTTCTCCTTTTCATCCAGCACTGCAGATTTGGCTTTGACTTTCTGTTCATTCGACTGAAAATTTTCAATGTCATTTCTTAATTTTCTGTCTTTTTTCTCCAGCTCTTTTTCCAGTTCACCCAGACTATTGCGTTTCGCCCTCATCTCATTTTCTAAACCACTTTTAAGGGCTAGGGATTTTTCCTTCGCTTCGATTTCAGCTATTTTGAAGCGACTTTCCACTTCTTTTTCGGTTTCCTTGATAATTTTTTGACGGCGTACTTCCGCTTCTTTGATTTGATATTCCGTAAATAACTTTCGCAAAAAATAACCTATCGCATAACCCATCGCCAGCAAAAATGTCATCCCGAGAATCAAGGGAATAAAATCTATTTTTATTGTATTAAATTCCATTTTAAATACCTCAATTATAGTTATAAGGTACTAAAGGCTTTGTGAAAACATTAGCCCTTTAACAACCCTTCTTCGGTAATAACTTTTTGCACCTTTTTATCCCATGAATCCTGATGCAGGGAGCCCAGTATTTGAAAACTATAAGCGATCCCTATACTTAGGGAATTTTCTGGCAACTCCTCAAACAATCTGTCGAAATAACCGCGTCCAGAACCTATCCGCCCACCAGAACAATCAAATGCTAACCCAGGCGTGACAACAGCGTCTATTTTATTGGGCGAAACGATTTGGATATAGGCCCCAGAAGGCTCTCTAATACCAAAATTATTGAGCTCAAAATCCGTTTCCAAGCTTTTGATCTCACAAATTTCTATTTCCTTCCCATTTTTTTTGATCCGCGGAACATAGACTTTTTTATGCAACAATAAAGAGCGCACAATCATCGCATCCGTGCTCACCTCTTTTCCAAACGAGAGGTAATATAAAATATGTTGGCGACACAAAAAATCTTCACAGGAAAACAAATTCTTCTCTATCTTCCTGCTTAACTCAATAATCTCTTTCGCGTTCAGATCATTTCTACGCTGGGTCATCATCTTCCGGACGGCCACCTTATCTAATTTTAGATTAGTACAAGCCATATTCCAGCCGATCTTACTGAATAAAAATACGAACCCCGTATAATCAACCAGGGAAATAAAGAAGCTTTAGGTTTGAACAGAAATGTCAGGTAGTCGCCTGATACTAGCAGGCCTGACAGGAGAGATAAAATAAGGTGGGCTACCCTTAGGTCATTTTGATTAAATATTCAAAAAACGAAACTCAATATACGTTTCGTACAAAATAATCGCTCCACACAATAGACCCAGAATCCTTTAAAAACAAAATCTGGGATATATAATCAGGCTTGCTTGGCTTTCTATCACCCTGCAGCTCTTGATACAATTAATAAAGTCCCCCCGTCCATGCCCGTGCAAAAACTATTTTTTGAACCTGTCAAGGACAGGTGGGGTATCCGTAAACTGCTTTAGGCTTCCGACCTTTAGAGGAGGGCTTGCACACCGCAGCTGATTCATCAACCCCTTTTACGAACTGTTGGCTCAAGAAATGAAATTTTTACTCGACCACAACAGGGAGACAATACCTTCATTTGGCCACATGCTAACACAACGATTAAACACCCTCAAGGGCTATGTGAGTTCATACAACCTTTTATTTTTCAAAATTATGCAGTTCATTTTCCAACGCGTCCACCAACTGTTCTATTTTTTCTTCCTGGTCTTGGTCCTTAACCTGAGTTTTCTTTTGTAACTGCAATGTTTCTTGAGCAATATTAAGAGCTGCAAGCACCGCAAGATCCAAAGAAGGGGGTTTTTTTCCTAACCCAGCCAACTCATGCATTTTCGCATCGACATAAGCAGCAGCCTCTTCTATGCTGACTTCACTCGAAGAGCTTTTCAAGCTATAGGTCTTACCGTAAATGGTTATTTTTGCCATCGTCAAATTAGGTTAAATCAAAATTTTCCAGTTTTTCTAATAAATTAGCCACCTTTTCGCGGATCTGTTTCTTGGTATTTTCATTATTTTTATTTTTCATTTCTAGATCCGAGAGACGTTCAAGTTTGTCCTTAGTGAATTCTTTTTCATTCGCTAGAGATTCACCTTTCTGGATCAAACCTTCCATCTGCAGGGTCAACTTGTCGTTCTCATCTTTAAGTCGGCGGCACACTTCAATTAAAGTTGAAACACCTGCTTCTAACTGTTCCATATCGGGTTTAGACATAACAGAATCGTAGCACCCCAAAATTAGGGTGTCAATGGGGCTTAAACAAGAACAATTAGTCTCTTAGAGACGCGGCTAGCTCCGCCTTCAGCGTTTGAACGATAGTTTCAAACAGTGGGTTGACATCATCATCGGATAAAGTTCGGTCTTTAGACTGAAAAGAAAGAGCATAAGTAAGGCTTTTTTTATCAGACTGAATTTTTTTTCCTTCAAAATGGTCATACAACTCAACTCGACTTAAAAGAGGGTAACCCGTCTTTAAAATCAGATCCGAAACTTGCTGCGAAGTAACCTGTCGATCGACTAGAATAGAAATATCCCGGTAGGTTTCCGGAAATTTGGCAATGTTTTGAAAACGAGTACGCGGGGGAAGCGAATCCTCCATCGCCTGCAAATCCATTTCCCACACGAAAACTTTTTCCATAATTCCCGTATTTTCAGGTGAAAGTTCACCCAAATAGCCCAGAACATTATCGCCAGATTTGCAGTTTACTGATTTTTCTGGCAGCAAAAAGGGCTTTTCTGCTTCTGCCAAAAAATCTATCTGTAACCCACATTGAGAACATAATTTATCAAATGCTCCTTTCAAATCATAAAAATCATATTCCTTGCCACGAGGTTTCCATGGGGTAAGTTCATAGGGACCCAAAACTGCAGCCGTCAGAACTGTTTTTTCAATTCGGTTACCTTGAGAATCGCAAAAATAAACGCTTCCAATCTCAAAAAGCTTTAGAGGCTTTTGCCCTTTACTCAAATTATTTGAAATGGTCTTCAGTAATCCAGGTATCAAACTGGTCCTCATGGTATCGTTTTCAGAACTTAAAGGATTTTTCAATGGAATTACTTTATCTCTAGTCGTTGCAAAGGATGACAAATAACCTTCAGCTTTTTCGCGTTCTACAAAACTAAAATGAACCGTTTCAGAAAAACCTGTATAACAAAGTACATCCCTAACTTTTCGCAATAAAGTTTGCTTGGCCGTGATTTGCACAGGGCGAACAGAAGCTATAGGAAAAACTGTTGCAACCTTGTCGAATCCATCGATTCGGGCAATTTCTTCGATCACATCTATTTCGCGTGTCAAATCTGGACGAAAACCAGGCACTTCGACCTGTAAGGCTTCCTTATTTGAGTCTCCTTCGACCTTCAATCCCAACCGAGAAATGATTCCACTGATTTGCGCGGCACTAAACTCAGCCCCCAGAACCTGGTTTACACGTGGTACCCGTAACGACAATTGAATGTTCTCTCGTGTTTTAGGGTAAACATCAATCCTTCCTTTACATATATCACCCCCTGCAAGCTCTTTGATCAAACAGGCGGCACGCGCTTGAGCATTGATGACTCCGTCCATATCAACACCCCTTTCGAACCGGTAGGAAGAGTCGGACCGTAACCCGTATTTTTTAGATGCTTTTCGAATGGCAGCGGAATCAAAGCAGGCACTTTCCAAGACAACATTTTGAGTATTTTCCGTAACCTGACTATTGGTCCCGCCCATGACCCCTGCCAAGGCCACAGGTTTTTCTGCATCTGCAATAACCAAAGTATCTGGTTCAAGCTTCAACTTACTGCCATCGAGACTGGTAAACGGTTCGCCTTTTTTCGCGTTTCGAATAATGATTTTTTTCCCAGAGAGTAATTCGTAATCAAAAGCGTGCAAGGGTTGACCGTACTCCATCATTACAAAATTTGTTATATCTACAATATTGTTTATGGGTCGCAAACCAATGGCCAACAACCGATCACATAACCATTTAGGAGAGGGGCCTGGATTGACATTTTCAATCACTAAAGCCGAATAGCGAGGGCATAAGTTTTCTTGCTGATTTTCCACCGTTAATTTTTCTATGACAGGTACCGAACCCCAACTTTCCTCTAAAAATGCTAGGGCATCGGGGGAAGTAAATGTCTGCCCCATTAATGCAGAAACTTCACGAGCCACGCCCAAATGCGACAAACAATATCCCCGGTTAGGAGTCACATTCAATTCCAGCACATCGCCTTTTTCTTCATCGAGCATCTCGTGACTCTCAATCTCCAGACCCGCCATGGTTAGGACATGACCCAAGTCTTCCGCGGGAACATCGATATCCGTATATTCATTCAGCCAATTTACCTGAACTTTCATCTTTCTCCTTCACTAGCTAACGCGAGCCACTCCGCGTGGAGTCCAAGATATTTCCCCTCATAACCCCAGTCGGCTAATACTTCCTCCCACGATAGTGGGTCATGTGAGGATTATAAGTGAAGCATTTACAAAAATCTACGCAATCTCGGCATTGCAATTCCCTTATTTATAGGATATCAAGGGTTTCACATCCTTTATTTTCCTAATCTATGAAACTCACCGACGCGCGGATTCTGGTTTTAATGAAGAAAAAAATCAGCCGTCCTATGAAAATCTCTGAGCTTTCCAAACACTTCGGGATAACTGATGCAGAGCATCGTGAATTTCGTAACCGAATTAAGGATATGGCGGCCCAAGGGTCATTGGTAAAAATTCGTGGTGGCCGTTACGGTCTTCCAGACGAAATGAACCTCATCACCGGTACGTTGCATGGGCATCCGAACGGATTTGGCTTCGTCATTCCCGATAAGCATCACGACACCAACGATGTATTTATTCACCGTAAAAGCATGAACGAAGCCATGCATCAAGACCATGTTGTGGTGCGAGTAGAATCTGAAAAAGAACCCGGTCGCCCCGAAGGTCGCGTTATAAAAATTCTTCAGCGCAATACTCCAAATTTAGTCGGTGTCTATGAGACGTTTGGGCGCGACGGCTGGGTCATTCCTACGGAAGATAAACATTTTCACGATGTGTTCATACCTGGCAAAAATCGAAAAGACGCCAAGAACGGTCAGATTGTAGATGTGAAAATCGAGACCTACCCCACACGGCACCAACCTCCTGTCGGTAAGGTCATAGAAATCCTTGGTAAATCCAATGACCCTGAGGTCGAAGTACAATCCATACTAAGAAAGTTTGGTATACGTCAGGGTTTTCCACCAAAAATTATCAAAGAAGCAAAAACAGTGGCAAAAGAAAACCAGCCGAACGATCGCAAAGACTTGACTGATCTTCTTACTTTTACAATAGATGGCGAATCGGCAAAAGATTTTGATGATGCGGTTTCACTGGAATCTATGGGCGAAGGCTATCGTCTCGGCGTGCATATTGCTGATGTCAGCCATTTTGTAACAGAAAATTCTCATTTAGATGAAGAAGCTTTCGAAAGAGGCACAAGTGTGTATTACGCGGACGGGGTGATCCCAATGCTCCCAGAAATCCTTTCCAATGAGGCTTGTAGCCTCAAACCAAACGAAGTTCGTCTGACGCTAAGTGTAATTATTGATTTTGACCGTCAAGGCAATGCATTGGCAACACAAATTCACAAATCATTTATCAAAAGTCGAAGACGGTTCACTTACACAGAGGTTGCTAAACTACTCGAACAAGGCAGCAAAAAGGCAAATGATTCTCCCTTCATGCAAACACTTGCAGACATGCACCATCTCAGTCAGACACTTAGAAAAAAAAGGTTCAAACATGGCAGTGTTGATTTTCATGTACCAGAACCGAGTATTCAAATTGAAGAAGGAAAAGTGAAACAAATAGGTGTGGTTGAGCACAACGCCGCTCACCAATTGATCGAAGAATTCATGCTGGCAACCAATCAAGCCGTTGCTCTTAACTTGTACGAAAAAGAAATCCCTTGTATTCATCGAATCCATGAACCGCCTGATCCAAACAAACTACTGGAATTTAAAGAATTTATTTCTTCTTTCGGCCTAAGGCTTTCGTCCTCCGAAAAAATCCGCTCGCAGGACTTAAATGCTCTGTTAAAAAAAATTCAAGGCACCCCAGAAGAAAGGGTGGTCAACACCCTGTTATTGAGGACTATGAAAAAAGCACATTACTCTCCCTCCGACCCCGGCCACTATTGTCTCGGGTTTGCACATTACGCACATTTCACCTCTCCCATCCGCAGATATCCTGACTTAATCGTCCACAGAATCGTAAAAAAATATCTGAAGCACAAATGCTCAAAAAAAGAAAAGAAAGTTTTGCAAACTTCATTGTCCGAGATATCTGACCAGTCGACACAAATGGAAATTCAGGCTATGTCCATCGAAAGAGAAATAATAAGTCTTCGACGGGCCCAATTCATGGTGGATAAAATAGGCAAGACGTTTTATGGGATTATTACGGGAGTTACAGGTTTTGGCTTTTTCGTTGAACTGGAAAACGTTTTTGTAGAAGGGTTGGTAAAAATTTCGAGCATTATGGATGATTATTACCTCTTTATAGAAACCGAGCATAAACTAATAGGACAAAAACGCCACCGCGTTTTTCAGATTGGAAACCGTGTCAAAGTTCGTGTTTCCAATGTCGACCTTTCAAGGCGACAAATCGATTTACAGGTGATGGAGGATGTATAAAAACGTTAGCGTCTCGACTCGTGAAAGAATAGTGCGCAAAAGTACCAGAACGGCTGAGAATTTACCAATGATTTTACCCTGGTTATTATGGCAATAGCGCCGTAAACCTAATAACCATGCTCCTTGATTAAATAAGCCTCAATATGGTATAAGGTTTGCTTACCTGAACCCTTTAATAATGGAAAAAACCAACATGGCAACCGTTGAAAAATTGCAGGAACATCTCAAAAAAACTCAGTCCAATCTGGCAGAAGCATCTAAAAAAGACGACGCTGGCGAAATTCGCAAACTGAAAAAGAAAACAAAACGACTGGCGCGCAAAGCATCTAAAATTACCGCCACTGAAAAAATGGCCGAGCTGAAAAAGAAAAAGAAAAAAGACCGCAAAACCGCCTCCGAATAACCAGCGTGAAGCTGGACCCTATGAGCACAATTGATTAGACTGTCTAGATCTTCTAAGCGCTGCAAATGCAGTTTTAATTTAAAACGCTTGACTAATTGACTGCGGGGCCTACCCTGCAAAAATGGATATGGATATTGAACATTTAGCCAAACTGGCTCGCTTGAAACTAACCGATGCTGAAAAAGAACTGTTCTCAAAGCAAATGGGGACCGTCATTAAATATATCGAAAAACTAAGCGAACTGGACACAAAAAACGTAGAACCTACCGCGCATGTGTTGGGATTGAACAACGTCTTCCGCGATGACGCAGTAACAAAACCTCTCACCGTCCAGGACCCAATCAACGATTCCCCCGCACATAGCAAAGGGCATTACGAAGTGCCCAAGATAATTTAAGTCCATGCACCGCACGACTATCACGCAGGCGAGAGAACTACTAAATTCAAAAAAATTATCCTCTGTCCAGTTGACGGAAGCCGTGTTCGCGAGAATCGATGCAGTTGAAGATAAGGTAAAAGCATTCACCCATTTGATGCGAGAGAAAGCCATAGAGCAAGCCAAAGCCGCTGATGTCAGAATCTCTAAAGGAGAAGAGCAGCCACTGCTCGGTGTGCCTATCGCTTTAAAAGATTTAATCTGTACCCAAGGCAGTCGCACCACCTGCGCATCAAAAATCCTAGATCAGTTTGTTGCACCCTACAATGCTACGGTTGTAAATAGACTTAACGCAGCAGGTGCGGTGATTGTCGGTAAAACCAATATGGATGAGTTCGCAATGGGGTCTTCCAACGAAAACTCATCACATCATACAACGATGAATCCATGGGCACTCGATAGGGTTCCCGGCGGTTCCAGTGGCGGATCAGCTGCAGCCGTTGCCGCACACGAATGTATAGCCGCACTGGGAAGTGATACTGGTGGCTCTATCAGACAGCCAGCAGGATTTTGTGGTGTAACAGGACTCAAGCCCACCTACGGACGTGTTTCTCGATTCGGACTGGTAGCATTTGCATCCTCTTTGGATCAAATTGGACCCATCACCAAATCCGTTGCCGATGCCGCAACTTTGATGAACGTGATTGGAGGAAAAGATGGCCAGGACTCCACCTCTGCCGATGTGCCATTACCGGATTTTACGCAAGCTCTAGATCAAGATATTAAGGGGATGAAACTTGGCATTCCGAAAGAATATTTCACCGGCGGCATGCAACCCGAAGTTGAAAAATCCGTGCAGGAAGGCATCCGCACTTTGGAATCTCTAGGGATGCAAACGGTGGAAGTTTCTTTGCCGCATCTCGATTATGCGGTTGCGGCTTACTACATAATTGCCTGCGCCGAGGCCAGTACCAACCTGTCACGTTACGATGGAGTTAAATACGGCTATCGATCTCCAAAATCCGATAACCTCGTTAACATGTATGAAAATACTCGGGAAGAAGGGTTCGGAGAAGAGGTCAAGCGCCGCATCATTCTCGGAACCTTTGTACTCAGCTCAGGTTATTACGATGCTTATTATCTAAAAGGTCAGCAGGTCAGAACGTTGATCAAACAGGATTTCGAAAACGCATTGGAAAAATGCGATGTCATTGCCGCTCCGGTCACTCCCTACCCCGCTTTCAAACTCGGAGAAAAACTAGATGATCCGTTGCAGATGTATCTGGCAGATATCTATACCATTTCTGCGAACCTGGCAGGCATTCCCGCGATGTCTATTCCCTGTGGTTTTGTGGGTGAAGAAAATCTTCCGATAGGACTGCAACTGATGGGCAAACATTTCGATGAAGCCAACTTAATTGCAGTCGGTCATAAATTCCAACAAGCCACCGACTTTCATACTCAACAACCCCCGCTTTAATTTATAGAGCAATTAGTTTATAGCTCAATCTTCCAATCTTTTAACTTGTCCAGGGATGCATAGTGAGTGAGATCAAAATGTATGGGGGCAACGGAAATATATTTCTTAGCGATCATCACACAATCGGCGCCTTCTTCCGTTTCTTCAAAAAGCATTTCTCCGGCTAACCAATAGTAAGTTCTGCCATGCGGGTCTTGCCTGCAGTCAAACTCTTCTATCACCCGCGATTTCCCCTGTCGAGTAATGGCAACTCCCGCAAACTCCGATTCGGAAACCGCTGGCACATTGATATTCAAAACAACACCCTCGGGCAAACCTTTTTCAAGTAATTGCGGAATAAATTTTCGAGTGAATTTTGCCGCAGGTTTAAAATCCGGATTTTCATAAGTGTCCAAAGAAACTGCAATGCTGGGGACACCCATGATCATCGCTTCGGTGGCCGCAGAAACCGTGCCTGAATATAGTGCACATATACCAAGGTTACCACCCAAATTGATTCCGGATACAACCAGTTTTGGAGGTTCTTCTAGCAAAACTGTAATTGCAAGCTTGACACAATCTGCAGGAGTTCCATTGACGGCATAGCCTATAAACTCTCCATCTTCCTTCACTTTTCTTATTTTGAGAGGTTGGGTCAAAGTAATGGCATGGCCCATAGCACTCTGCTCAGTTTCTGGGGCAACGATCATTACATCGTCTAGAGATAGGAGTTCTTTACGCAGAACACGCAAACCCTCAGCATTAAATCCATCATCATTACAAAGCAAGATCATAAAAAAACTTAAAAAAAGAAAAATGGGGCGCTACCCATCGGGAACGCCCCACAAAAAAAATATTTTAATCCAGTAATTAACTTAACTTTAGTTGTTCTTTTCGAAATATTCTTTCGATCCTTTAGGATCAGCCTTCATTCCATCAGAACCTTCACTCCAGTTAGCAGGACAAACTTCGCCATTTTTCTCGTGGAATTGAAGAGCATCTACCATTCGCAAGGCCTCGTCAATATTTCTACCCAGCGGAAGGTTGTTAATCAATTGATGTTGCACCACGCCATCCTTATCAATAAGAAACAAGCCACGAAACGCAATGCCCGCTTCGTGCATAACGCCATAATCGTAAGTGATTTTCTTATTAAGGTCTGCAACGAGGGGATATGCGATATCACCCAGTCCGCCTTCTTTGCGGTCGGTATTTCTCCAAGCCAAATGTGAAAAATGACTATCGATAGAAACCCCAAGTACTTCCGTGTTCCTTTTCTTGAATTCATCCATTTTCGTACTGAAGGCAATAATTTCAGTGGGACAAACGAATGTAAAATCTAAAGGATAGAAAAATAAAATGACATACTTTCCTTTATATTCAGAAAGTTTGATTTCTTTAAAACTGCCATCAGGCATTACAGCTTGTGCTGTAAAGTCTGGCGCAGGTTTCGCAACTAATGCAGACATGTTGAACTCCTAAAATAAAATCATAATATATGGTGGCCTACTCTACCATAGTTTTCCAGAAGCATTCAATTGCCATAAATCAGCAAAAATAAAGCCCTTTCTTGACACTTCTTAGCCCTCTTCTTACAATGAATCTAGTGCTACACCATTGTTTTCTCTCAACCTCTATTCGATCGACACTATAATTATGGAAATTTTATTTATGGGTACCGGCACCTCCACAGGTGTTCCTTCCCTATGTTGCACCTGTGAAGTTTGTCAATCAGAAGATATTAGAAACAAACGCCTTCGGTCATCGATTCTGGTCAGGGAAAATGGCCATTCGATTCTAGTTGATACATCCACAGACCTCAGGCAACAATGCCTGCGTTACAATATTCGAAATATTGATACCGTGTTATACACTCATCATCATGCGGACCATGTACACGGCATCGACGAGTTAAGAAGTTTTAATTTCTTCAACAAAACCGTTATTCCATGTTATGGCAATCAGCATACGCTACAAAATCTGAAAAATAACTTCAGTTATATTTTTGATGTTGCCGAACAGATTGGTGGTGGGATTCCGCAATTAATCCCCCACACCCTTGAAGACAAGACTTATAAATTTGGAGACATCCCGGTTACCCCGTTGGATATTTGGCACGGGAAATTGAACATCAATGGATTTCGTTTTCACGACTGTGCTTACATAACAGATTGCAGTGGCATCCCAGAACACACAATGAAAAAGCTTAAAGGATTAAAACTGCTAATCCTGAATGCCGTCGGTTTCAAAGACCATGCGACTCACCTTAATCTCAGACAGGCCTTAGAGGTCGGTGAAAGAATTCAAGCAGAACAAACCCTCCTCACCCACATTAACCATCAATTCGATTTTGAAAAAGTCTCTCAAGAGCTACCCGAAGGTGTAGAACTCGCCATCGATGGAATGCGAGTGAATTTCTAGCAACCATTCATGGGTGCGGATTCAAGTATACCTGTCTCATTAAGTATTCGATTTTATAATTATTTACTTGGTAGAGTATCAAAGTAATTGGAGTTTTACTGACTCATTAATCTGGCGGAATTAAGCCATGATAAGTATAATGGTTAGTATATTAAAAATACATAAAAAGAGAATCCAGAGAAATTTAAAAAAGAGTTTCGTAAATTTGATACTCTTATTAGTCATATACCCCGCCAACCTATTTGTTTGAGGTAATTATGAGCAATTTACAAATTTTTGATATTACTGGAATATTTTTATTAGCCCTAATAATAGGAGGGATGTTCTTTTTTGCGGCCATCATGACGCCATTGGTGTTTACAAAACTTCCTCCTGAAATCTCAGGACCGTTTATTCGAGAAACGTTCCCAGTATACAGCCAAGCTATGGCAGGAATGACATTCGCTGCAGTTTTATTCCTATGGAGTTTTCCCGAATCAGTTTATTTAATTTCTGTTGTAATACTCTTTTTATGGGCATGGTTATGGTTGATGCCCAGAATAAACCGCTATCGAGATGAGCAATTAAAAGGAAATAAAAAAGCTGAGAAAACTTTCAATATTTTACACAGGTTGAGCGTAGGAATTAATCTGGCACAAATGTGGATCATTGGATTTGTTCTTTACAAGGTCCTGACTCAGGCCTGATTAAACATTAATTTTTAATTTTTTCGGATCTAATCCTAGTATTTCCTACGAAAAGAAAGTACCGCTTGCGATGAATATGGTTGGAGCGAACACAATAAAATTTGCAAGAATGCGTCTTGAATAAATTTTGATTAGGCTTCAAGATAATAAGTGGAAGCCAGGAAAACATTCAGGGATAGCCTGGCTAGTCAAAATCAAAATCACGCAAGGGTTTTTCAGAGGAGCGGTCAACATGTTTAAGGGATTCTTTTAACTTCTCATCGAGAAGCCGACTACGTTCCTTCTCAGTTGCCCTGTTCTTTTTAAAAAGGCTTTCTTGTTCTTCTTGCTGGCTGCCTAGGTTATTCACCATATCGGACAAAGAAGGCATTGGTTTTTCTTTCTTTTCTTCCCAAATTACTTCACCAGTCTTTTTATCTATCTGCAGCTTTGTTTCGCAGCAGGGGCAAACCACTTCCAGTTTCTTGGATCCCATAACCTTCTCGGCCTATTAATGGATTAAAAACTTGCCTCCTTCGCGGAAGCCGTTAATAATTATATCAGTTTTTTATTTCACAGAAAAACCTCAAAAAAAATCGTGAACGGATTCTTTATAACAGGCACGGATACCGGTATTGGAAAAACAGTGGTAACCGCCTGCCTGACAACATTATTTAAAAGCCAGGACATCGATGTCGGTGTTATGAAACCAATTGAAACTGGTGTGGATCCAGTATGCAGTTCCTCCGCTAATTCCGACGCAAAATTTCTTATGGAAAGTTCTAGCAGTACCGATGCAGAAGAGGAGGTTTGCCCTTATCGACTCAAAACTCCGGCATCACCTTATCAGTCTGCCCAAATCGAAGGTACCCAGATACACCCCTCCACCATTTTAGAAAAATTTAAGGTTTTACAATTGCGTCACAATATGATGATGGTTGAGGGCATAGGGGGGCTATTGGTTCCGATAACCTACCGGTACTGCGTTGCCGATCTAGCTCTTGAAATAGGATTGCCCCTTATCATAGTAAGCCGCCTTCGAGTTGGCACCTTGAATCATACTTTGCTAACGATCAACGCGGCACAGCAATATGGGTTAAAAATAAAAGGAATTATATTGAATCAGCATGAAGCCGGTGTCCTAAACGATGTTGAAATAAAGCAAGGAGAGTTGATTGAAGAATTTTCCGGCATCCCAATTCTAGGCACCTGCCCCTACCTTGAAGATGTTTCCTCAGAAGGCATAAAAGAGAGTTTGCCTAGTATTCAGCAAGCATTTAAGAATGGAATTTTTTAGCTAAATGATCCTAACTTATTTCAGACCTAGGCTGATCAAGATTTAAACTCGTAGCCTTTTTCCCGGTGGGTAATGATGTATCGCGGCGATTGTGGTTTCTTCTCAAAATACTTCCTTAGGCGAGCAACAAAATTGTCTACAGTACGTGTTTCTGTTTGCGGATCATATCCCCACACTTTTTCCAAAAGCTCTTCACGCCTAACGATATTATCTTTTTGCGAAACCAATAAACGCATCAACAATGCTTCTTTTGCAGTCAAATAAAACTCACCCGAACTGCCCTTGGCTCTGCCGTTAACAAAATTGATCCACATATCACCAAAATGAAATACCTCCTGATCATGAACCGGTTCTTTATACCATTCCCATCTACGCAGGATGCCTTTGACCCTGAGTAGTAGTTCTGGCAAATGAAAAGGTTTGGTTAAATAATCGTCAGCCCCGGCTTCAAGACCCAATTCCCGATCCTCGTCGGAAGATTTCGCGGACAGCATTAATATAGGAAATCGTATGTCTGTATTGCGCACTCGCTTGGCAACTTCAATGCCGTTTAGCTTAGGCAACATGATATCGAGAATCATTAAATCAAAGGCTTGCTCACCTAGCAATTCAATGGCTGATTCGCCATTGTCCACCAGGGACACGATATAGCCTTCGCGTTCCAGATTAAACTGAAGCCCTTTCGCAAGATGCGATTCGTCTTCTACTACCAATATTTTTTTTGCATCAATCATTAAATTTTATTTTTTGAAATACCTTAATCAAACAGTCAGACCACGGCTTATTGGAAGAGATACGGTAAATACAGATCCCTGTCCACGCCCTGGACTCATAACCTTGAGTCTACCTTTATGATTTTTTACAATCTCATGGGAGATAAACAATCCTAATCCCGCGCCCTCTATATTTTGAGTATCTTTATTTTGCACTCTGTAAAACTTTTTAAAAACTTTTTTCATATCCTTTTTTTCAAACCCAATACCCTTATCCATAAAATCTATATCCCAAAACCTTCCTGTCCTATGTAAATGGATTTTAAGTGAAGAACCCGCAGGAGAATAACGCAAAGCATTACCAATAAGATTATTAAAAACCATTTGCAGAGCCTTTTTATCCAAAATTAATACTGGAGAAGCTTCCAATTGTAATTTCACTTCGCATTTCTTTTCTTCGAACTGTCGTTTGTGATCATTTACCACCTCAGATAAGAATTGCCCAAGATCTAATTTTTGGGTCTGCAGTTCCATACTTTTTGGGTCGGCTTTACTAGATTGCAGAATGTTTTCTATCAATCCGGAAAGACGGGCCGTGTCTGATAACATCGTCTCGATAAAATCTTTACTGTCATCCTTAGAAACATCTTGATACTTCAAGGTCTCAAGATAAAGCTGGATAGATGCAAGAGGAGATTTTAATTCATGCGATACACTGGCAACAAAATTACTTTGCATCTGGTTCAAACGGTTTTGTTTATTCCAATAGACAAAAATAACATAAACACCAGAAAGAATAAGCAGCATAAGGAAGCAGCCTTCAAACAAAATCAACCATTCTACTTCAGCCGTAAATAAATCGGGACGAAGTTCTTGGGCAAATTCTTTTATAGAAAGGTTATTTTCAAGGTACCAGTTTATCCAAACGGCCATGAGAACGATCCAAGCAATCTGCACCCCAATAAAAACCATGATGGGGTGGAACAATGCCCTCAACTTATTCATCCCACGACTCCATAATATTTGCACCAATCAGTTCCCATATTCTCCCTTTTTCACCAATGCCTGAGACCAAAAGAGAAGTCCGATTAGCCATTCAATTCAGACTCATGACGATGGACAATATTACATAAGTTTTACACAGGAGTTTCCTTAAGTAAGGATAACATATAGCAGTAAAAAAAATTGTAATTATAGAGGCTTTAAATGACGACTGAATCGACTCCAGATTATCTACTCAAGTTCAACCCAATTGCTCTTAGTCACTTTATCGTGATTCACGGGATGGCGTTGTTTGCCTTTTTTCCTTTTGCTTTTTCCTGGAGTGCGGTTGCTTTAATGTTTTTCATGTACTGGTTAACAGCATCGATAGGAATTTGTCTGGGTTATCATCGTTATTTAACTCACCGAGGTTTTACTCTGCCTAAATGGCTGGCCTATTTTGTTGTGTTTTGTGGAACCCTTGCTTGTCAAAACGGCCCCATAAAATGGGTTGGACAACATCGAATCCATCACGCGGGTTCAGATACTATTGAAGACCCGCATAGCGCAGAAAAAGGATTTTGGTGGTCTCATGTTACCTGGATGTTGTTCAATCATTCCAAGTTTGATGATAAAAAAATTCTAAGCGATTACACTAAAGACTTCAGCAATGATAAATTTTATAAATTTTTAGATAAATACTTTATCTTAATCCAAGTCGTGTTAGGCCTCATCTTTTTGCAGATCGGTGGATTTTCCTGGGTTGTCTGGGGAATTTTCGTCCGCTTAGTAATTGCATACCACTCCACATGGCTTGTAAATAGCGCAGCCCACACATTTGGTTATGTCACTTTTCCGCTTAAGGATGACCTTTCCACTAATTGTTGGTGGGTGGGGCTTTTAGCCTGGGGAGAGGGTTGGCACAACAACCATCATGCCTTTCCCAAATCTGCCCGTCACGGGCTTCGCCCATGGGAAATCGATATGACCTGGTGGGCTCTCTGCTTCCTAGAAAAACTTGGCTTGGCAAAAGATATTAAGGTAGCAAAGTTGCTCCCTAACCCCGCCCACGAGAAAAATGAAAGCTCGGAACCCGCATTCATCGGGAAAATTGTAACCCAAGCTGCTTAATCCTCTTGAATTTCGGTCAATCGAAATTAAAATCGATATGATAACCCGAGTATTTTCTCATGTTGATGACTCGGGTTTCGAAAATAAGGTATTGACCTTTTATGCCTGTCAGCCTGTCTTCAAATTCTGGTATCTTATCAAGGTTGTGACTAGTTATTTTCTCCGGCACGGATTCCACCGGGTAAACTAGGTTTTGAACTTTTTCGTTTTCGAGGGCGTAGCATTTTAAGTCTTCCGGAAACAATTGATGAGCTTTCTCGCGAAATTCAAATAAATCTAAATCTTCATATTCCCCTTTTAGCATTTTTCTCCAATTAGTTTTATCTGCAAAATTTTTGGAGACAGCAACCTCAATTTTCCCAGAAAGAATTCGTTCCGGTACCTTGGCAATAATCAAACCTTTCACGGCTCCCTGGTCTATCCAGCGATCGGGAATATTGTAATGGCGTGTGATGCCTACCTTCACTCCACTAGTCAAAGACAGATAAACAAAATGATCAATATTGCAATAGGTTCTCCAAAACTCTTTCGCCGCTTCATTACCGTTTTCATGCTCGCATAATTCTGGACGAAATGAGCACATTGCATTTTCGGGTAAATCGCGAGAACAGATAAAACAGTAGCCTTGGTCATAGGACTTTTTAGTTTTTTTCCCACACTCAATACAGGTAATGATTCCCCCCCATTCGATTTTCAATTTACTCCCGATATAAGAATTCAGAGAATGAGATTCTTTATTCAAGCATAGAAAATAATCGATAGGAATTCCTAGTTCCACATTCATTTTGCGAACTTGTCCGGATAATTTCATGAAAGGGAGTCCTGTTACAAAATTTTAAAGATCATTTCTTTTCTCTGATCGTGCTAAAAAATATTCTAACGCAAAAACAGCAAAAAAAACTATAATCACCACTGTTTGAGCATCAAATATGAGAAAGCTCGGAACAAATAATAAAAGATAGAAAAAAATCCGTACTAATTTGTTTCTTATGGTTTTTCGCATATCTAATTATAGGCCGCAACTAAACCTTGGCAAAATATAAGGCCGCCTAACTTCAAAACACCGGGGAAAATTCTAAAAACCACTCTCGATTGGGCTGGCAGCGAAAAAGCAAATATGTCCAATTTGTTCAAGTCAAGTATTTTTCTAAATTTTTATCTTTTTATATTGTATTTTAAGGCTTGAAAAGTTGATAAACTTAGGAGAAACTATTGCTGTAAATAAAAACAGTGACCTTTGAACTCGCAAGAAAAGGGAGATGCTTAATGGAAGACATAACAATATCTAAAGGCTGGTTTAAGGATGATGAACCTAAATTAGCAAAGAAAAAGTTTTGTGAGCACAAAGCAAACAC
>JAKUOQ010000110.1 GCA_022450865.1 Nitrospinales bacterium
AGGAAGCAAAGGCCGCTATGAAATAAGAGAGAAATACTAACTGCAAATTATACGCACCTATTATTTCATTGCCGTTTAAGATTGGTTTAAACATTAACTCCCCTGAAATTTAAAAAATTATTGCGATTTTACCTCTAACACATTATTTCTGTCTATATATTCTATGGTGATTGCGTTAACTAAAAGGAGTTTGATTCCCCTTGTGGCAGTTTCAATTTCTAAGCAGCAAAAATCAAATTATTTATTTGCAGCGGGCTTTTTTAATTTCACCATAGACAACGGTGCCAAGGCCGATGAATAATATCCAGGTAGGATGAAGCACATGCTCAGGTTTGTTGAAGAATAGAATCAGCATCATCAAAACCCCCGCCATGGTGATGGTAAGGCCTGCATAAACGATTCCTAGCCCACTGGCAAATCCATCAGGGTCTTTCAGTTCTTTTCTTACCTCGGGTCGCAGTTGTACATTAAACATAGTCTGTTTTTTCTTTAAGAACTTCGTTAAGACTTCCCATACGGTAGCCTTTTGGATCCAAGTGTACCGATTTGAAACCTAATTTATGGAATTTTTCTTTCACAATATCTTCAATGTTGGTCGTGAACTTTACCATTTCATTTTGCCCCAGCTCTATTCTTGCTGTTTCACCATAATGCCGAACTCGAAGTTGTTTAAATCCCATAGCTAGTAAAAGGTCTTCGGCTTTTTCTATCCTTTTAAGTTTTTCGTGGGTCACCTGTTCTCCGTAGGGAATGCGTGACGATAAACAGGCCATCGCGGGCTTGTCCCATATGGAAAGCTCCATTTGTCGTGCCAGGTCGCGGATATCCTGTTTGTTGAACCCTGCTTCGACCAATGGACTCCTCACCTCATTTTCACGCGCCGCATCGATCCCCGGACGATAGTCGCCTAAATCGTTCGTATTAATTCCGTTTAAAATATAAGGAAATTGTTTTTCTTCAGCCACCTTTTTCAGGCAGGAATACAGCTCAGTTTTACAATGGTAACAACGGTTGGCAGGGTTTGCCTGGTAACTCGGATTATTCATTTCGTTTGTTTGAATAAAGATATGTTCGGCGCCAATCTCCTGCGATAACTGACGGCAGGCCTCCCTTTCTCGGTCGGGCACGCTGTCTGATTTAGCTGTTACGGCAAGTACATTCTCTCCTAACACTTCGTGAGCGATAGCAAGGACCAGAGTGCTATCTACTCCACCGGAAAACGCGACTAGAACACGATCCATTTTCGAGATCAACGATTTCAGTTTTTCAGTTTTTTCTTTCAGGGACATGATAGTCAGACAACGATTCAATTAGGTAAAGAGTATCATAAAGGGAGTAGCAAAAAAATCCCGGAACGGGGGCAAGCTCTAAAGAAGCTGTCTAATAATAAGATTGGAATAAAAAAACTGGATGGGTGAGGTAATTAGAAAAAATTTACAGCTTTTGCCTCACTTGAAGATGGATATCAACTCAGGTCGGCTTTCAGTTTAAGTTCTTTCAGCTGTTTTTTATCCACTTGAGAAGGTGCCTGGGTCATCAGACAAGTGGCTTTCTGTGTTTTAGGAAATGCGATCACATCGCGAATGGAATCAGCACCGGTCAGCAGCATTACAATACGATCTAGACCCATGGCAATACCACAATGAGGTGGTGCGCCGTATTGCAGAGCATCTAGAAGAAATCCGAATTTAGCCTCGGCTTCTTCCTTGCCGATTCCGAGAAGCTTAAACATTTTTTCCTGCACCTCCTTTTGGTGAATACGAATACTGCCTCCGCCAATTTCATTACCATTCAGAACTAAATCATAGGCTCGGGCCTTAATAGCTCCAGGGTCAGATTCAAATTTATCCAGATCCTCCTCATTGGGAGCGGTGAAGGGATGATGCATGGCGGCATATTTTTTTTCTGCTTCGTCATATTCCACAAGGGGGAACTCGGTTACCCAGACGAAGGCGTTTCTGGTTTCATCAACCCGATTCAGTAGCTTGGCAATGGCGAGGCGCAAATGAGCCAGTGCATCGGCAACAATTTTTGGTGTATCTGCGATGAAAACCACAGTGTCGCCAGGTTCGCTGCCCAGTTTTTTCAACATTTGGTCGAGCATTTCCTGCTCAAAAAACTTGATAATTGGGGATTGCAGTTCCTTTTCCTGAACTTTGATCCAAGCCATCCCTTTGGCGCCATATGTTTTGGCAATTTCCGTCAAATCATCAAGAGCTTTACGGGATAAAGCGTCCACGCTATTTTTAATATTCAGAGCTCGAATCTGTCCACCAGATTCCAAAACCTGTGCGAAAACCTTGAACTTCGTCCCGCGGACAATTTCTGCGAGGTCAACGATTTCCATATCGATTCTCATATCGGGCTTATCCGTGCCAAAACGGTTTATCGCATCCTGGTATTTCAAAATCGGAAAGGGTGTTGAAATTTCTTCGTTCAACACTTCCTTGTAAATTGCGGCCATCATATCTTCGATCATTTGAAAAATTATTTTTTCATTACCAAAAGACATTTCGACATCAATCTGAGTAAACTCCGGTTGCCGGTCTTGTCGTAAATCCTCATCGCGAAAACATTTGACGATCTGGAAATATTTATCCATTCCTGAAACCATAAGGATTTGTTTGAAAAGTTGGGGTGACTGCGGGAGCGCATAAAACTTTTGTGGATTCAATCGGCTTGGCACTAGGTAGTCCCGCGCTCCTTCAGGAGTACTTTTAGTAAGCATCGGTGTTTCAACTTCCATGAAGCCTTGTCGGTGCAGTTCGTTACGGGCAACGCGCGTAATGTTGTAGCGCATCTTTAAATTCCGTTGCAATTCCGGTCCACGCAAATCCAGAAAACGGTGTTTCAGGCGCAACGCTTCCGAAGTGTCTTGAGGTTCCCAAGGAGAAATAGGAGGGGTTTCAGATCGATTCAGTATGCTCAATTCATCGATATAAACTTCAATTTTTCCGGTCTGCAATTTTGAATTGATCATGTCATCGGGTCGGGCACGTACCGTTCCTACAACACCGATTACAAAATTACCACGAATAGATTGTGCATGCTCATGAGCCAATTGGTCGATTTGCGGATTCAACACCACCTGTGTCAAACCATGTTTGTCCCAAAGGTCGACAAATATTAATCCGCCATGATCGCGACGTGTGTGCACCCATCCGCAAAGGGTCACTTTTTTATCAATATCTTTGTCCGATAACTCTCCGCAATTATGCGTTCTTTGAAGTTCGCTGCTCATTTATGACCTTAATTTTTAATAAGTAATTCTAATTTCCGAGGCGCAAAGGGGCAAAATGGTTAACCTACTGAAAACAGAGGAGACTTGCAAGGGATAAATCAACGAAAATTTTGTGGCAGGAAATATTTAGGACTCAATGGCACTCGTTTCGCCTTCTGCATCGCCATTTTCTTTTTCCTCTGCTATGGCCAGTTCTTCAGCTTCCAGTTTTTTGGCTTCAAGCTGCTCGGCTTCGATTCGGGCTTTTTCTTTTTCTAATTGTTTTTTATGCAGTTGGTAATCAATGACCATTTGAGGTTTGATTTTGATGGCCAAGGGGATATTTACAGTGCTGCAAGATCGCATGCAGACTCCGCATCCTGTACAAATATTCTTATCGATGACGGGTTTGTCATCTATCTGATGAATCGCTCCCGGAACCGGACAGTCAATAACACATTGTTGGCAAAATGTGTCGCCATAGGCTTGACATTTTTTCTTATCCAGAATTGCATAACCCATACTCACATCACTTAGTTCCTGAACCGGTAGCAAGGCGCCGTCGGGACAAGCAGGAATGCAAGGTAAGTCGGTACACATTACACAAGGGTTGCGCATAGGATCAATATAGGGAGTATTATGAATTAGGAATCCCATTTTTTTGGGAGCCCTTTGAATGGCATCCTTTGGGCAGGCATGAATGCACTCGTCGCAGCGCGAGCAAGCTTGTAGAAATGCTTTTTCTGATATGGCTCCCGGGGGTCTCAGCACGGGAATCCGTTTGGTAATCTTGTCAACGGCCTTGTTGACGTTATCTATTTTAGATTGAACGTTTTCAACTGCAGGCTTGGCAAAGAAATGAAAGCCTTGTCTTATTAAATTCCGCCGATCGTACTCAGGATCTTCTTCTTCGCCTTCTTCCAATGCGAAAATATTGGTGCCTTCAGATAGGAGCTTT
>JAKUOQ010000111.1 GCA_022450865.1 Nitrospinales bacterium
CCGATTTATTTGAACAGAGAATATAAAGTCTCTGGAGTCGTCGATGTCTTTTCTCATAAGGAGCCGCTTTATAAATGGGGTGAGAAAGCTTCAAACTACACTCCTGTGTCTTCCAAGAAGATTATAATTTATGAAAGAAGAACATGACTTGCCTGCCTGATATAAATAATAGGCTAATAACTTTCTATGAATTGAATGATGAGTTTTTTCTGAAGGTATTGAATGGGAATAAAAGGAGATTTTGTGTTTACTTTAGGGTAGGTACTGCAGAATAAGCTATGAGCCTCAGGGACTTATAATAGTCCCAAAGACTCTAGCAAACTTTCCTGGTCGTATCACCTAAGAACCCAAAGGCCCCATAACTTTCAATTAAGCTTTTTCTTCCCCTTTCCAGTCTGTCGTAGACTCGGTGACGCCCGCTTCCATCCTCAAACTCGGACTGGCAAACCAGTAAACTGCGCCCACAAACGCCCCTCCACCCACCAGATTTCCAAGGGTCACGAAAATTTGGTTATGTACAAACCCGGCTATGGAAATTTCAGGTCCGTGCGGCAGGAACATCGCCATACTCAACAAAGTCTGGTTCGCAATGCTGTGCTCATATCCACTACCGATAAAAGCAAACAGGCACCAGAAAATCATTATCAGTCGGGCGGCTTCCTCCTTAGCCCGGAGGCTGATCCAAACTGCAAGACAAACCAACCAGTTACACAGGATCCCTCTTATAAACGCTTCCGTAGGACCCAGAGCCATCTTCATCGAGGATACCTTGAGGATTAGCTGGTTTGAAGCCTCGGGTAAACTGCCCCCCTTTATGACTAGCCATGCGAGGAATGCCGAACCGAGATAATTGCCGACAAAGCACATGACAAATAACATTATGATCGGCCCAAAGCCCACCCGTTTTTCAAGACTACTGATGGCAAAAACCATGTTGTTTCCAGTGAACAGTTCAGACCCTGCGAAAATAACCAGACTCAACGCAATGCCAAAACAGGACCCCATGATAAGTTTCAAATAGGCCCCTCCCCCCGCCGCGGCTATGGGACCCGATATGGAAAAAATCAACACAATTCCAAAGCCCAGATAAATTCCAGCCAGAGCGGACAACAGGATATAACTCAGTGGAGATTTTTTCATGAAATCAATTTTTTTTTCTGATGCATCCGATATTTTTTGCATCTCAGTTTTAAACATGCCTATATCCTCAATTTATTTTTCAATTTTTAATGTTTCCCTTGCCCTTTCAACAGACCCAATCTGTAGCCCAAAATTAAACTTATCGAAAATAGGCGTTCTTTCGAACATAAAAGACAAGGAAAATTTTATTTGACGGAAACGGTCTGTTTGTTTTGCTGAATATGAGGAAGAAACTTCCCGTTCATCGTGACTACCATGCGGTCTTCTCCTTTATCTCCTTTAATCTTGTCCAACGTAATTTTGAAGTCGATGGCGGACATGATTCCATCGCCGAATTTTTCGTTCATCACTTCTTTAATCGAATCGCCGTAATGTAGGCACACTTCGGTCATGCGATAGATATTGGGTTCTTGAATAATCGTGGGGTCGTACGAGCGCATGGGGCATTTTCGCATCTCCGCAACAAGATCCTTGCTTAACCCCGGAACAAGTTTGACGAGTCCTGCCTCGCTTTCAGGTTTTAGCTGAGCTTGGGCATGAAAAAGCTGTGCTACATAGACATTACAAAGACCCAGGGCTTCCCCCAGTTCATCATAGGTTTTTCCAGAAGCAATCCTGGCGGCCAACAATTTGGTAACGAGTTCTTTTTTTTCCATGATAATCCTCCTAAGGGGATTTAATGATTAACCTGAGAATATCCCAGGTGATTAATGGTTGAAGATAAACAAAACCCAATCCAATGATACTATTTTTGCTTATCTAAATATAAGACAAATACTTACTTTATGTATAGGACAATTACTATCTTACTAATATAATATTTAGCAAAAATCGCGCCATATAGAAGATGGCCACAGATATCGAGGTTATTCATTGTTTTTTTGGTGTTTGAGGGAACCGGTTAAATTTGTACCCGCAGGGAAACCCCTTATAGAGGAAGATTTTTGCTCTAAATAAGGGCATTCAACAACTCAAATGCTGGATCGGTAGGCACGACCTTCGAAAATTAAAATCTCAATATTGAGGTCTTTATGAACAAGAAAGCACCAAGTGAATAATTGGTTAAGGACATCCGCCGTAGAAGCCACAAGCATTCCACCAAGCTTTACTCGAATTTTATAAATATGTAACTTGTATAGTTTTATTAGTGGCGTGAAGAACAAAGAAAAGGTTATCAAAGCTTAATAGGTGGTTTTTGCGTTTATTCCTTGTATAGCCGTAGCAAGCTAAAGCAAACCGCGATCTTCTTGCTAAAGCACACTAAAATAAAATAACATGTGCTAGAACCTTGCAACAATCCGTGAATAGTAAAATCTTTTACTTATTTTCATTTCTGAAATAAATGAAACTCCGTTCTCGTAAAAAAAGAGTTAATACCCCTCAATCTAGGGAAACCAATGGATCCCTAAAATTTATAATTTGTATCTTTTTGGTGATATCAACACTTGCAGTTTATTGGCAGGTCAAAGACCATGAATTTATTAATTATGATGATAATAGATATATAACGGAGAATGGGCATGTGCAGGCAGGGTTGACCGGTGAAAGTATAGTCTGGGCATTCACCACCTCCTATGCTTCTAACTGGCACCCGATGACATGGCTTTCGCATATGCTCGATTATGAGCTTTACGGTGATCGTCCAAAAGGTCATCTCCTGACCAATGTATTGTTGCATATAACCAATGCTCTGCTACTGTTCATGGTTCTATTTAGGCTAACCGGAGCGATATGGCAAAGCGCTTTTGTTGCGGTACTTTTTGCACTTCATCCTCTCAATGTTGGCTCTGTGGCATGGGCGGCAGAACGAAAAAATGTTTTGAGTACTTTGTTCTGGTTGCTCACCATGGGGGCTTATATCAGTTATGTAAATAAACCATCTATTAAAAAATACGGATGGGTAGCCTTATTCCTTGCGCTGGGACTAATGTCAAAACCCATGCTGGTCACTTTACCATTTGTGCTACTTTTACTGGACTACTGGCCATTGAGACGGTGGAATATTAAAAATACAAATGGTTCCATTGAGCAAACAACAAACTCTGTCCCCCTCTCTCGCTTAATCTTAGAGAAAATCCCTCTTCTTCTACTGGTCATAGGATCCATCACCACAACCCTCATAGTCCAAAAAATGGGCGGTGCCGTAAAGTCCTTTGATGTCTTTCCATTGAAAGAGAGATTTATTAATGCATCGGTTTCCTACTTGTCATACCTACAAAAGATGGTATGGCCGATTAATCTATCGGTTTTTTATCCGCATCCTGAAGGGGCGTTACCGGTTTGGAAAGGTGTCCTCTGTGGCATGGTGTTAGTAGGTATTACCATTCTTGCAGTTAAGTGGATCAGGAAGGCTCCTTATTTTGCCGTGGGCTGGTTTTGGTATCTCGGAACTCTAGTACCTGTAATAGGAATTGTGCAGGTGGGAGCGCAGGCTATGGCAGATCGTTATGCTTATGTACCGCTCATTGGAATATTTATTATCCTTGCTTGGGGGATTTCTGACTTGCTTGAGAAGTGGGATCTAAGAAAAAAGGCATTACCTATTGCTGCAGGAGTAGTAATTCCTGTTTTAATGGTGGCTGCTTGGGTGCAGGCGGGACACTGGAAAAACACCATCACTATATTCAAACATGCCGTCAGCGTTACCGAAAATCAGTATCCGAGTTTTTCCACTGCCCACAACAATCTTGGATATGCTTTGGAATTAAAAGGAGATATCGGTGCAGCCATTACCCATTATAAAACTGCTATAAAGATTAATCCAAACTATGCTAATACTTATAATAACTTGGGAGCTGCATTAGCCCAACAAGGGAGTTTAAAAGAAGCCATTAATTATTTTCAAGAAGCTCTACGATTTAACCCTGATCTTATATTGGCTCGCAAAAACCTTGAAAGGGCTATTCGTGAATACGGGCAAGCGGGTGAATCCAAGTAACCTAGCCCAGATATATAGGTCAATCGATCATACCAGAGACTAACCTTAGTTCCTTTTACCTT
>JAKUOQ010000112.1 GCA_022450865.1 Nitrospinales bacterium
AAACTTTTACCCTTATTCATTTTGCGATTGCAAGCATTCTACCTTTAGGTTCTATACTTGGAGGTGAATCCTTAAAAGAGCTTTCACGTTTGTTTCTGGCAATGACCTTCTTACCACTCGTTCCCTTTCATCTCCCATTTTCGGGAGTTGTGGATAATGGCAAAGGGGCTCTGTCAAGTCTTTGGGTGGTTGTCTGGCTGGCCCTGGGCCTTGCAGAGTTAAATATTATCTATTCTTCTCTTTCAAAAGGCATATTGATTTCTATTGGTTTATTAGCCATGATTACTGCATTTTATGCTTCCCTGGCAGCTTTAGGACAAAAGAAAGCCAATCCTTTTATTGCTGCTGCAACTGTGGCTTACGTATCAATTATCTGGGGTCTACTGAATGTTTTTCCAAATTTTCCAAAGTGGGGAATCGCCTTTGGTGTAGCCGTGGCATTCGTGTTGGGAGGAATTAGCTTAGCCTTTTCATTCGTAAAAGCACGTTATGGTTGGCAGACCATAGGTAAACTTCCAGGTCTTGCCGATCCGATGCCCCGATTCGGAACACTAATGGTTCTTCTTGTCAGTTTTGCTTTATTTCTACCCATGATTCCCACATTCACAGGCTTGATAGTGATGCCAACTATCGAAACCCTGGATGTTAAGTTTATACAAATATTTTTTATATTTTTTGCAGTTTGGTTGGGCGGTGGCTGGTTTTTATTGCAAATGCTTCACCAAACTGCTTTTGGATCAGCACGTGAAAATGTTCCCTATTCTGATTTGTGCATAACGGAATATACTGCGGTAATGATTTTATTATTAGGCGCTGGTTATAGTGGATTGCTCTATTAGCGCTTCAATTGTCAACCATTTCAGGAGGCCTGTAGGCTAAATGGCTCTCGTCGAAGAAAAAAATACAGACAAGCCAATGGATCCCCAGCGGGAAGAGTTACAGTCATTGGTGAAAAAGGCCAGTGGTCCTATTTCTCACTACTGGCCGATGAAAACATTTATTCATCATAACCCCCTTCACGGACTGGAAGGTTTGCATTTTGAAGAAGCAATTAAAGAGGCAGAAAAGATTTTTAGAGGAGACGGATATCTTCAAAATAAAGAAAACCGTATTTATTATAAAAAGGGTCGAATAACCGAAGAAGCTCTAAACAATGCCCTTAATGAAGTCTCTAAAGACGCCTCTATCTCCCTGGGTGGGAAAAATGTCTCTCACCATGAATTTTTAAAAACCATTTTTATAAATGGCACTGGCAAAGTGGCAAAAGATGCATCTGCGGCAGTTTTTAAATCCCAATCAAATCAATCCGAATTACAAAGTCTTATCGATGCCCTTCAAAATTCACAAAAAATCAATGAAAACAAAGAATCCTTAAAGGATTATGCTAATCGTGAGCGGGATGAATTGGCAACGAAGTACACATTGGCAGAATGGTGCGAACAATCACTTGGAACAAAGGTACGATTTCAAATAAACAACGAAGTGATTAAATGGGTTAGCGGATTTCTCGATGAAGGGCATGCCCACTGGTCAATGCCAATGCGAGAAAAAAGTTTTTATTCAAATTGGAAAGAGTTGGCTTTAGAAGACACCTCAGGTTCCTTGTCAGGCATCCCCGATTGGAGAAATAAAATAAAAAGCTTACCCGATCTTCCGGAAGACACCATTTCCCAATGTATGTCGGAATTATCCATTCCCAAAGATTTATGGGTCGGTTATTTCTCTTTACATCTCTCCCAATTGGCCGGATGGACTGGATTTCTTAAATGGCGCTCGGAACAAGTCAAGTATGAGTGGCAAAATGCCTTTCCAATTGACTTGACCCAGTACTTGGCCGTTCGAGTATTTTATGAAAAGGAAATGATTGATCTTGCTTGCCGCACCAAGCTGGATATTCCTGGAACCTATAATTCAATTAAAGATTTTTTGGAAAAGAATTCTGATGGATACGGGCTTTACAAAGATAGCCAAACCAGAGGTCTGCCAGAGGAAATTGAAGATAGCATGGATTTATCGATTTTTGATCAAGACCCTTTACCCATTAACGATTTAAATCAAACCGCATTTAGTTTGGTTTCGAAATGGGAACAAGTACGGAATCAGCAGGAAATTGTCGTTCAAGCCTTAGCTGTAATGCACCTTGCTAAATATTTGAACGTGACAGTACAAGATATTGTAAAAGGCGGGCTCACTCCATTAAACACTTTAATTGGCTGGGCTGAAGAGTTTCCTGAATCAATGCATGGACCAGTCTGGCTCAAGGCTTTAGAATCGAGCTTCATCAATGGTTTTGTTAAAAGGTTTTCTCCAAATATTGAGAATCTAAAAAAAATAGATAGCGGGGAAGAAAAACCGCTGGCATCACGCCCTTTTTCTCAAACTCTTTTTTGTATTGATGTCCGTTCAGAAAATTTTAGAAGAAAACTTGAAGAGATCGACGACCATGAAACGTTTGGGTACGCTGGATTTTTTGGGATTCCTTTATGCTACCAAGGTTTTTCAGATGACTACCAAACAGACCAATGCCCTGTTCTTCTAATCCCAAACAATTTAATAATAGAAAAACCCCGAGACGATCATGCTCAAACCACTCAACATTTTTTAGAAAGAAAAAAATACGGTAGGGATGCCCACACGTTATTACACGATTTAAAGGAAAACGTTATTACACCTTATATTATGGTTGAAGCCATTGGCTGGTTCTTTGGGTTTAGACTTTTCGGGCAAACTTTGCATCCGAAGCTTTTCAATAAAGGCCTTACCTGGCTGAAAAAACCTTTCAAAGTTCCTTTGGGTACTTCTGTAATTGTAGATAAAAAAGAAAACACAGATGTCGAAAAAGAAGGAACCATTCAAACAGGGTTCAACCTTGACGAACAAACCCGTTTCGTAGAAAACGCAATTAGAATTCTAGGGTTCACAACTTTTTCCCGATTGATCCTGCTTTGCGGTCATGCTAGTACTTCTGACAACAATCCTTTCGAATCTGCGCTGGATTGCGGGGCTTGCGGAGGCAACCATGGGAGTGCAAATGCACGTGCCCTTGCCGTGATGGCCAATAATCCAGAAGTAAGAAAAATATTAGCCGAAAAGGGCCTGGAAATTCCAGCAGACACTCATTTCCTTCCCGCGCAACATGACACGACAACCGATGAAATAGCATTTTTTGATTTGGAAAACCTCCCTGCCACGCATCAACAAGATTTATCTAAACTTCAGCGCGACCTCACGGAGGCTGGCGAAATGAATAGTCGGGAGCGTTTAACCCGAATGCCCGATGAGCCAGAGTTTACTGGGAATTTCAACGCCCTAAATCGTGCAAAAATACGGAGTATGGATTGGTCCCAAGTTCGACCGGAATGGGGACTTTCCGGACACACCGCTTTTATTGCTGGCCGTAGAAAATTAACCCAAGGAATGGATTTAGAAGGGCGGACTTTTTTACACTCCTATGATTCCTCAAAAGATCCTGAAGGAAATGCTTTGGAAGTCATCATGACCGCTCCCATGATCGTAGGGCAATGGATCAACATGGAGCATTATTTTTCCACGGTTGATGTCAATGTTTATGGGGCAGGCAGCAAAGCCTATCATAATGTCGTTGGCAATGTAGGTGTCATGTTCGGCACCCAAAGCGACCTTTCCATCGGCCTTCCTTTCCAGACTGTAATGGATGGCGAGAAACCTTATCACGAACCCATGCGTTTGTTTGTAATTATCGAAGCCCCAAGAAAAATGATTGATGCCATAATTTCAAAACACGAAATGTTGCAGGAATTAATTGGTAACCAATGGCTTCATATTGTTTCATTAGATCGCGAAGATATGGAATTTTACCAACGACAACCCACTAGCGGCTGGAACCACATAACAAGGTAAATCAGTTCATCCACCAAAAGTCGACTTATAACTCTAAATAATTTTAGAAACGAAATGTAAGCATGGTTCCAAGGTAATTGATGTCGGATCCATCAGAAGTTTGTTCAAGAAACTCACCCGCACGAAAATAGACAAATATACCTTTAAGATCATAAGATGAGGATTGAAGGAAATTAAAGACCTTTAAATAAATTCAAGGCTTTAATTCGTTGTTCTGAGTGAACAACTATGGGTTTT
>JAKUOQ010000113.1 GCA_022450865.1 Nitrospinales bacterium
TTGAGAATCATTGGTGTAACACCTAGCAACAATCTTCCAAAAGACACATCCGATTTGGCGCAATTGGCCCGCTTAATGTCCTACAAGGGGAGTGATGCTAAAATTCTTGCTAATAATTTATTAAATGATTATGAGAAACATACGACGCATATGCGAGAATACTACCGAGATACTATCGGTCAATTGCTACGTACTGGGCGCGGATCCGTTTCTGATAATACCTCAGTATAATCTAGGGGCAGTCAAAAAATTATTTAAAATTTTTATCGGAAGATTTTGAAAAAGCATTTAACTTAAAAGCAATGCTATCGATCAAGGCTTGCCAGCTGGCTTCAATAATATTTTCTGATACACCAACAGTTCCCCATTTTGTATGTTCATCCCCAGATTCAATAAGTACGCGAGTTTTGGCGCGCGTACCTTTTTTTTCTTCGAGAATGCGTACTTTGTAGTCGTATAAATCCACTTTTTTCAATTCTGGGTAAAATTTTACTAGGGCCTTTTTAATTGCTTTATCCAAAGCATTTACAGGGCCTATTCCCTCTTCTGTAGAAACTTCTTGCACACCGTTTACTTTTAGTTTGACGGTTGCTTCAGAAATCGGCTCTTCATCTTCCTGCTGTTTTTCAACAATGACCCGAAAGCTGATGAAGTCGAAGAAAACTTCTTTTTCACCCAATGCATCTCTCATCAATAACTCGAAAGAAGCTTCAGCTCCTTCATACTGAAACCCAAGATTTTCAGATTCTTTGAGAGTTTTAAGAATTTTTTGAATTTTAGGCTCGCCAGCCTCTACATCAATGCCAAACTCTTTTGCTTTATGAAGCACATTGCTTTTTCCTGAAAGATCAGATATTAGGATACGTTGGCTGTTGCCAACAACTTCAGGTTTAATATGTTCGTATGTTTGTGAATTTTTTCGAACCGCGCTCACATGAATGCCTCCTTTATGGGCAAAAGCACTTTTGCCAACAAAGGGTTGCTGGTTCCAATGAGCTTTATTTGCTAACTCATCTACAAATGCCGAAACATCTTTTAATTTTTCAAGTTGCTCATTTGAAACACAGTCCAGCCCCATCTTAATTTTTAAATTAGGGATGACCGAGATCAAATTTGTGTTACCGCATCTTTCGCCTATACCGTTGATGGTTCCTTGTACTTGTTGAGCTCCCGCCTCTACAGCGCGAAGTGAGTTTGCTACTGCCACTTCAGAGTCATTATGGGCATGGATTCCTAATCTGATGTTAATAGAATTTTTAACTTCAGAAAAAATTGAATGAACTTCATCAGGAAGCGACCCACCATTCGTATCGCAGAGTACAATCCAGTCTGCTCCTCCTGATTCTGCTTCTTTGATTGTTTTAATTGCGTATTCGGGATTATTTTTGTAACCATCAAAAAAATGTTCGGCATCGAACAAAACTTCGGTCCGATGCTTTTTCAAATAGTTGATGCTTTCAAAAATCATTCGCAGATTTTCATCGAGACTGGTGGATAAAGCATCCCTAACATGCAGGTCCCATGTTTTTCCGAATATGGTGACCACTTCGGTTTCTGTTCTCAAAAGTGCCTGAATTATTGAATCCTCTTCTACTTTTTTATTTGGATAGCGGGTGCTACCGAACGCAGTGATTTTCGTTTGCAAAAAATTTACGCGATTTACTTTAGAAAAAAAATCAATATCTCGCGGATTGGATCCAGGCCAACCTCCTTCAATATAATGAGCACCCATCTCATCAAGCTTCTGTGCGATACGAATTTTATCTTCTACAGTGAATGAAATTCCTTCGGCTTGTGAACCGTCACGAAGTGTCGTATCGTATATTTTTATAGAATTCATTTTTTCTTTGTTGTAGATTTTTTACGAGCCGCTTTTTTTTCTAAGCCGAATGCCTTGTGAAGGGCATTAACAGCTACTTTGGTATGTTTTTGCTCTATAATACATGAGACCTTAATTTCTGAAGTACTAATCATCAGAATATTAATCTTTTCTTTGGAAAGCGATTTAAAAATTTTTGCCGCTACTCCAGAGTGACTTCTCATTCCTGCTCCGACTATGGAAATTTTAGCAATTTTTGAATCGGCGCTGACATTTACAGCATGAATTTTTTTAGCCACGTTTTCCATGATGGTCATCGTTTCATCTAACTCTTCACGGCCCAGAGTAAACGATAAATCCGTATGGCCCTCAGCACTGATATTCTGAATGATCATGTCCACAGAAAGACCGGCTGCTGCAATGGGTTCAAAAATATTTGCGGCTATGCCAGGCTGATCGGGCACTTCCTTCAAGGTAATTTTAGCCTGATTTTTATCGTACATAATTCCTGAAACCACCGGCTGTTCCATATTTAAATCCTCCTCACAGATCAACGTTCCTTTACCTCCTTCTTTATAGGAGGACTTCACAACTAATGGCATTTGAAATTTATGGGCAAATTCAACGCACCGAATTTGTAGAACTTTAGCGCCCAGGCTGGCCATCTCCAGCATTTCATCATACGATATCACATCTAGTTTTCTTGCTTTTGGCACAATCCTTGGGTCTGCAGTATAAACACCGTCAACATCTGTATAAATTTCGCATTGAGAGGCGCCAAGTGCTACGGCAAGGGCGACAGCAGAGGTATCTGAACCTCCTCGTCCGAGAGTTGTCACATCGCCTTGTTCATTAATGCCCTGAAAACCAGCAACCACGATAACGTTATTATCTTTTAATGCTTGTCGAGCTCTTTTTGCATCGATTTGTTTTATCCGAGCACGGGTATGCACACTGTCCGTTTGTAATCCAATTTGTCTTCCTGTCATAGAGATAGCAGAAACACCTTGGGATTGAAGCGCCATGGTCAACAGCGCACTTGAAATTCTTTCACCTGATGAGAGTAAAAGATCCATTTCTCTTTTTTCCGGATTATCATAAATTTGGCCAGCCATTTTTACCAGCTTATCAGTTTCTCCAGCCATCGCTGAAACAACGACAACTACCTGGGTTCCTGTTTTTCGAATGCGAGCAATTCTTTGGGCAACGTGTTTTATGCGATCGATGCTACCGACAGATGTACCACCATATTTTTGTACTACTAGAGGCATATTCATAATTCATTATTTAGAAATGATTCAATTAGATCAGGAGCAGAACTAAATTTTTTACCAACTTCTAAAATCTTTTCGTCATATTTATTTAAACCGGAAGTTTTTTCTGCAGACTTGGAGGAGTAAACCAGATAAGGTACTGGGGCACGGTCGTATTTCATCAAGGCTACAGAAGATACATGATTGACAACAATCAGCAACTTTACTTCTTCATAGGTTTCAAGAGTTTGAGCAATGGGTTTAACCACCTCTGAATCAAAATCTTCAATAGCAAGTATTTTGTCATCAATATTGCCTTTAAGAGAAACTTCTTCTCCTGCAGAAATATGAAGAAAGACGACATCTTTCTTTTCCAATTCTTCCAAAGTACTTTTTACCTTATTGGAATAGTCAGTATTAAAAAAACCAGTTGCTCCTTCTATATCTAAAACATCTATTCCAGTAAGTTTGGCAATTCCTTTAATCATGGATGATGCTGTTATTACTGCTGCGGATTTTCCAAATCTATCATGAAATGTTGGTAATGATGGAGCCTCACCGTTGCCCCAAAGCCAGATGCTGTTAACCGGATCTTTTTTTTCTTGAGCACGTTTTTGATTGTAAGGCAAATTGTGCAAAATTATTTGCGCTTGATTCATGACAAAAATTAGATCGCGCACTTCTTTTCCTTCTGGCATAAACTTCCGGATTCCTTCACCAATCAATTCGTTTGGCGGGGCCAACCTTTCATGTATTGTGGAATTTTTAATTACTGCGAGATTATGATATCCCTTCCCATGGTAGAACTTGACAGTTGAATCCATCACTTGTTCGTTTAATGCATTTATCAAAAGTTCCGAGTCTTCTGAGGATAAATTCCCTCCCGTATAGTCCTTCATTATCATATCGTCATGGGTGGCTTGAAGGGTTATCAGGTCGCAGCACAAGATAATTTCATCTTCACTAGGTTTTATTCCCAGCCCAACTGCATCCAGAG
>JAKUOQ010000114.1 GCA_022450865.1 Nitrospinales bacterium
CTCCCGATCCAAATGTCATCCACATCACCATAATTTGATAACGCACTGCAATGATTGGATCAATGCCGGAAAGAATCTGTCCTGTCATCATCCCAGGCAAAGCGACCAACCCAACAGCAAAAAGAGTATTGATTTGCGGTATAAGAGAGGCCTCCAGTGCAAGTCGCCTGGCATTGAAATAATCCTTGTCCCGTTTAATTTCTGACTCAAAACGCTCTGCCGCTAAACTCACCGTGTTCATGGAGTTGGCAAATATCATACCTGCTATCGGAACAACCAGACTAGGCTCGAACCATTTTTGCATCTGTAACACAAATTGCGTTACCAACCCAAGCAGGATCAGCCCCGGCAAACCAATTGAGATAAAAAAAATGAAATAAGATTTAACGTCTTTCTCTTCGAATGACCTGAAAGCTATCCATGCAGAGACTCCTATCATCACAACAACTAACAGAATGATAACCACCGGTTCCTTGGTCTCGAAAACATAAGTCAAGAAATAGCCGACCAGAAAGAGTTGTAAGACCATTCGAATATTCGCATAAAGCCCAGTAAAAGCTTTGAGCTGCCAACGATACATTACAGCCAACAAAAATATAGTTGGGATAAAAACCAGGCTCAGTTCCAGTATTGGAATTGTTCGCATAGGTCTTTTTATAATTAATTAAGGGTTAAATGAAAAATAAAACTCCCGCCAATATAACTCGATCTCGGCCTATCGAGATCGATTCACCCCAATTTTTGGGCATTGATCTTCAACCGGACAAGAGCTACAGAAGGGTGAAACGGGTTTACAGAGGTTTTGTCCAAACGATACCAGCAAATCGTTATAACCTTTCCAAAACCTTTTCGGTAGTATTTCGCGCAACACCATTTCAGTTTCATCGGGTGATTTGGTTTTTACATATCCCCAACGATTCGATATCCGGTGAACGTGGATATCGACACATATACCGGGTTTATTATGCCCCAATATCAAAGTCAGGTTCGCCGTCTTTCGCCCCACTCCTTTAAGTTTAAGAAGTTCTTCAAGTTTATCTGGTACCTTCCCGGAATATTCTTTCACCAGAACTTGGCACAGCTCTTTAAGCGACTTGGTCTTGTTTCGATAAAATGCTGCAGGATAAATGGCTTTTTCGATTTTAGCATTCGATAGTTCCAATAATTCAGCGGGAAGCTTTGCTAAAGTGAACAGCCTTGCCGAGGCCAGTTCGGTGACCTCGTCCCTTGTTCTTAAACTAATGATACAACTTACAAGAACAGCAAAGGGGTCGTTTTTCTTTGCTATCACCGTGACGCTAGGGGTGCGGAATTTTCTAACCGCTTTTTTAAGTTTCTTTAACCCCTCCACAATGTTAAATTCTCTACCGTTCTCCAACATATCTCCTTAATTTGATGTGTTTCGGTAATTCTTATTAGTAAAAAAGCATTGATTTTGCTAGTATAATGGTTGTCCCGACCAATATTTCTCATAGAATCAATGAGATGTGGGATGTAATATCCATAAACTTATAAACTGGATTTCTGGAAAATGCAGCATACTATTTCTGTATTAATGAATAATCATTTCGGTGTTCTTTCTCGCGTATCGGGACTTTTTAGCGGTCGTGGATTCAATATTGAAAGTTTGAACGTTGCAGAAACTTCGGACCCCGAAATTTCACGGATGACAATTGTCACCATTGGTAACGATGCTAAGGTTGAACAAATCACCAAACAATTAAATAAACTCGTCGATATTATCAAAGTTGTTGACTTGACAGAGGAAAACTTTGTTGATCGCGAGCTGGTATTGATAAAAATGAACGCAGAAGCCCACGTTAGAGCAGAAATGCTCCGGATAGTAGAACTGTTTCGGGCCAAGGTGGTAGACGTAAGTTCTTCCACCTACACCATAGAAATCACTGGCGACGAAGGCAAGATAAAAAGTTTTCTTGAACTTTTGAGTCCCATCGGGATCAAGGAGGTTGTGCGTTCAGGAAGGATCGCCATAGGCCGTGGAAATAAATCGCTCACAACCAATTCAAGTTCATAGATAAGGAGAAAAATTTTGTCTAAGATTTACTACAACAAAGACGCGGATATAAAAATCATAAAGAATAAAACCATCGCTATCATCGGTTACGGTAGTCAGGGCCACGCCCACGCCCGAAACCTGCATGACAGTGGGATGAAAGTCATGGTTGGCCTTCGGAAAAATAGTGCCTTCTGGAAACGAGCTCAAAAAGACGGTCTCAGGGTGGTCACTGTCCCTGAAGCCGCTAAACAGGCCGACATTATGATGATCCTCATTCCCGATGACAAACAACGGGAGATGTATGAAAACGATATTGCCCCTCATTTAAGAAAAGGACAAGCTATTGCTTTTGGGCATGGCTTCAATATCCACTTCGGTCAGATTGAACCTCCTAAAGATGTCGATGTATTTATGGTTGCGCCAAAAGGACCCGGCCACTTGGTAAGGCGTACTTATGAGCAAGGAGCTGGTGTACCCTGCCTAATGGCGATTCACCAAAATGCTTCCAAAAAAGCAAAAAAAGTTGCCTTGGCTTATGCTAAAGGAATTGGCGGTACCCGCGCCGGTGTTCTGGAGACAAATTTTAAAGAAGAAACAGAGACCGACCTTTTCGGTGAACAAGTCGTATTATGTGGGGGCGTTACCGAACTGATCCGATCAGGTTACGATACTCTGGTCGATGCAGGCTATGACCCAAATCTGGCTTATTTCGAATGTCTACATGAACTTAAATTGATTGTTGATTTAATTTATGAAGGGGGAATTGGTAATATGCGTTACTCCATCAGCACCACAGCCGCTTATGGCGATGTCACACGGGGACCGCGTATCATCACCGACGAAACCCGCGCGGAGATGAAGAAAATTCTCGGCGAAATTCAAAGTGGCAGTTTTGCTAAAGAGTTCATCCTGGAAAACAAGGCCAATCGACCTATGTTTAACGCATTGCTGAGGAAAGGAAAAGAGCATCGCGTCGAGCAGGTTGGGGAAAAGTTGCGTAAGATGATGCCTTTCGTCGGCAAAAAATTGGCGTAAGGGTTAAAATTTATGCGCAGTCCCATAGCCAAAGAAGGCTTTATATTTATCATTCCTCTGGCTTTTTTGGCCGCGGTGTTTTACTCGTTCTCTTATTACTGGGCTACCGGATTATTTGAAGGACTTTTTCTTTTCTGCTGCTGGTTTTTTCGTGATCCTGAACGGAGCATCCCACAGGAACCCGGAGTAATCGTCTCTCCGGCCGATGGCAAAGTCGTAGAAATTATTAAAGAGAGTGACCCGTTATTGCCGAATGATAACTATATAAGAGTCAGTGTATTTTTAAACGTTTTCAACGTGCATGTAAATCGCGTACCTATTGCTGGAAAAATCGAAGCAAAGCGATACAATAAAGGTAAGTTTCTAAATGCTGCCAACCATAAGGCATCCTTGGACAATGAGCAAAACACAATCTTACTAAACAACGGTTCGACCAAAATATTGGTCAAACAGATCGCAGGGCTGATCGCACGGCGCATCGTTTGTTATGCCAAAGAAGGAGATGACTATCAACTAGGGCAACGATTTGGTCTGATTCGTTTCGGTTCCCGAACAGACATCTTTGTTCCCGAAGGCACTGAGTTAAAAGTTAAGAAAAACGATATCGTAAGCGGTGGTAGTTCAATCATTGGGTATTTAAAATAATATGAAACCAAAAAAAGGCATACATATACTACCCAGTCTGTTCACGACGGGAAATGTATTTTGTGGGTTCTACGCTTTTGTAGCTGTTTTGAACGAAAACTTCTACTACGCCGCCTGGGCCATTGTGATTGGAATGATCTTTGATGGATTGGACGGTCGCATCGCGCGAATGACAAAAACAACCAGTGCCTTTGGAATGCAATACGACTCATTAGCCGATATTATTACTTTCGGCATGGCTCCAGCCTTTCTTGCATATTCTTGGGTGCTAAAACCCTTTGGCCGACTAGGATGGATGGCAGCTTTTCTTTTCCTCCTTTGCACTGCACTTCGCCTGGCTCGCTTCAACGTTACTAAACCTGACATTCG
>JAKUOQ010000115.1 GCA_022450865.1 Nitrospinales bacterium
CGAGAGCCTGCCGCTGACCCGCTTGCCTTCGGCCCGCGACCGCGAAGCGGGCTGAAAGCAAGCGGTCGCGGTACGAAGTGGAATGGGGCAATCGCAAACGAACAATGGTTTGACGACGGTAATGGTTTACTTCAATTGAATTGTGGAAAGGAATGCAACTGCATTATAAAAAAGATGAAAGAATACAAGTCACCCGATAAAAAGTACAAAAATTACTGCACCAAAAGTGGAATGCTTATGTACTCCGAGAGTGGGAAAATTTTGGTGGTACAATCAAGAGGACGCTTGTGGGGAGCCCCAAAGGGATCAGTAGAAAATAATGAATCGTTAGAGCAGTGCGCGGTTCGGGAACTGTTTGAGGAAACGGGTATTAAAATGAATGTTGGGGAAATTTGGAAGAAACGAAAAGCAAAAAAGCTCAAGCATGGTTTTTATTTTGAAGTGAGTGGTGCGCCGGAATCTAAAGTGTCGATAATGGACAAATTTGACTCGACAGGCGGGGGATGGATAAACTTGAAGTGTTTGAAAAGACTTGAAAAAAGGGGTATTCTTCGGTTCAATGCCGATTTTAAATCTTTTCTCAATGAAAAATAATTTTAAAACTACACGGTAATCGGCCGAGCCGATCTCGAATGAGTTTTAAAAATGTTACTTACAATTTAAACATCCTGAATATGGATTTTCGTTAACAGTACATTTGCAAGGTTTAGACGCGTTCCAACCAGTTCTGTATCTTTTTTTATAGCTATCGCTATCTGGAGAGGGATCGCCGCACCCATAATTTGTATTGCCGTTAACATCGACTATTTCAATCGTCGATAAACCGCACCGTTGATCCCCATGTTTTAAAAATTGTACGCTATTATAGCCTTGATTCTTCGCCGTAGTAAACAATTGAGTAAATTGGTCAAAACATTCATCCTTGTCAGCCCATCCTTTACACTTATCCGTTTTTAGAAAGTGTTTCACAGCGTCTAAATGAGTGTCGAATACAATAGTTTTTCCCGTGTAAAAATAGATACCACTCCCTTTAGACACATACATCCAGTTTCCTGTCTTCGAATTATCCTCATTTTTACCATTTCCACAATGCACTACTTCTACCCATGTTTTCGAAGGTATCGATTTATAAGGAGGGGGATTCCATATTCTAATACTATTAGGAGGATCCCACATCGCGGACATATTACGATACCATTCGCCTTTTTTTGTAGGACAATCATTGGTTACATTATAATTTAGGTAGCCAGATTGTTTTAGCTTATCTTCATAAATAATATCAAACTCATTGATGTCGAGGGACTGTGGTGAACTACCGTAAACACTTTTTAAATAACGCTTTATAGGCGTACCATTTGCGTCATCGTGTTTCACCGCGTTGGGTGGCTGGATTGTGAATTTTTCCACTACAGAGGAGAAGATGAGGAGGAGGATGAGGAGTCCTACAAGAAAGATTAACAATATACTTTTCATTTATTTTACAAATAAGATTTTAAATTAAACCAATGCATCTTTCACGCGTTTCGCCAGTTCTCCATATCCTCCAAATGATATTAACAAATGTTTGGCAGTGGCCAACTTGCAAAAGTCTTCGTCGGGTGTTGAGGAGTGCAATTGGACGGGAAGAGGGCAACCTTGTATAAATGCGTGAAGGATATCTATGTTAGTCTCGAGTTTAGTTTTTGAGTACTTGAATACGCCGGTGGCGAAATTTAAGGCGGTTACCACGGCTAACGATCTCAAATTTTTATTTTCATCCACCTTTTTGTTTACAGAGTCCAAAAGGGCAAGATATTCACTCTTACTCTTTAAAGAGACAAAATCACCTAGTCGCAAATGGATTGCTAAACAGTCATCGGGAAAGGGGCAAAATTCTGCGTTTTTGGTCTTGTAATCACAAACATTTCGCACCAACGCTTCAAATGTTGGACTCCTGCTTTGAAGACTGGAGGAATCATTATTCTTTATCATATAATTTGTACGAATGTCAGGATAACTAAGTCCGTCGCTGATCCTGTACTCGTTCTTTACCAGGATTGTCCGTAGCATAAGGGACAGTAAGTACTCTTTTGTAAATTTGGAATTCATTTATTCATTCAAACTAACTCTATAAGGTGGTCCAGCCCTTTTTGTCAAAGCGCGCGGGAACAGAAATTGCCGGAATTAGCGGGGTTCCCGACATCGCCGACGGAGCCATGTTTGGAAGTAGTAATCGCGCCGAAGGGTCTTTCTCAGTAGTCCATTTTGGAAGCCACAAGTACGGTAAAATGTCTCCTCTTCCGGGGTAGTATTTTTCAAAACACAATCTGTACCATAAAGCCTCTTTCGATTCTGGTTTGTTGTGCGAGAATTTTTTTATTTCCTGATTGAACATATCATTGCTGATCAACTCTTCACAATGATTTTGGATAACTTTGAACCATGGTTTTTCCATACTGGAGCAGCCGTCCGAAAATGCCTCCTTCCGTCTGTACAAAAGGTGATCTGGCAAAAGGTTGCGGCCCTTATTCGTGGTCTTCGAAAATGTTTCTCTCAACAAAAATTTTTCAATAATCTTGTTGCTTTTTAACTCAGGATTGAGTCGCATGTAGTAGTTGACAAAATTCATATCTAAAAAAGGTGTTCTCGCTTCAAGGCTTGCGCCGCTTACGCTTTTGTCGCACCTCAACACGTCAAAATATTGAAGATCATTAAGAAGTCTAACTGATTCATCCTGCATACTTTGGGCGCTTGGAGCATTGTCAAAGTATTTGTAAGAACCGGATAGTTCATCTGCCCCCTCTCCTGAAAATAGAACGGTAGTAGGAAAATTGTCACGAATATAGTCGCTCAAAAGGACCATTCCCGTGGACGCCCGGACTGTGGTGGTGTCGTAGCTCTCGATTCTTTGAATGACACGCGGAATCGCGTCAAGCATTTCTTTTTGAGTCACGATTAATTCGTGATGTTCGGAACCGATATGTTTAGCCACTTGCCTCGCCGCTACCAGATCAGTAGCATTTTCCATTCCCACAGCAAACGTCTTTATTTTTCCTTTACTTTTGCTTTGGTAAATTTCGGAAGCGATTGCCGCGACAAGGCTTGAATCTAAACCACCAGATAAAAAACATCCAACCTGGCGGTCAGAAGTCTCGAGTCTTACACGCACGGCCTCACGCAAAATCTTTTCCAAGTTACTCATAATCAGGGGAATATTTGAAATTGTTCCCGTATATAAGTATATATAGTTTGCGTATTTATTTATCCCAGCACTCGTTCGAGGATTAAAATCCATAGCGCACCATCTGGTTGTGGTTCTGGTTTCCGAGTTGTAATAATGGCCTGCTGGAAACATAGAGACATCATCGCAAATTGGATGAAGAGCTTTCAGCTCACTAGCCACTAAAAGGCTGCATTCCTTACGCTTTCGACCAGAGTACAAGCTTTTTACTCCAATTGCGTCGCGGGCCACATAAAAATTCTTTTTTACACGGTCATAGTAAACAAAAACAAATACGCCGTGGATTAATTGGAGCGCGGCGTCTATCCCGTACTTGCGAATCAAATGAGGTACTACTTCGCAATCTGAATCACTGGTAAATAAACATTCACTGCCTGCCTTCGGCCCGCGAAGCGGTCCGGCCGACGACCGCTTCGCGGGCTGAAAGCAAGTACATAAACTGCGCAAGTGTTTGGAGTTGTATATTTCTCCGTTGCATATAAATACAAAATCAGATCGAACGAATGGTTGCATGCCGTTTGAGGTCAAATCGTTGATGGCTAACCTAAAAAAGGCAAAAAGATGATTCCCTTCGTACACGATTTTTTCATCATCGGGTCCTCGCGGCCGGAGTGATTTGCAGGACGCTTCTACGGTCGGGGAGACGGGTTGATTTTCTGAAAATAAAATTCCACACATATTTTATTTTCCTTTTTTAGTATTTAAGTCCATTCGAGATCGGCTCGCCGATTCGTTCGAGATCGGCTCGCCGATTGAATTGAATTAAGTAATTATTAC
>JAKUOQ010000116.1 GCA_022450865.1 Nitrospinales bacterium
TCTTGTACAGTCTCAGTCATTATTCCTTCTTTACATTATTTTATACTGTGAATCTGTTTGAATTTATAGGAAATTCAAAAACATCATTCGGTATATCAATGGGATTTATGAGCACAGTTCCGAAATGTGATACATATTTATAAAATTTGTATCTCAGCAGCACCATGCAAAAAGTGCGGAATCTGTTTTGCCAAAAACTCACTGCGGACACACACAACCATTAGTGGTTGAGTGTGTCCGCAAGTAAGTAAAGTACAGGCTAATGAACTCTAGTGGGTTCCAGGATCAATAATTGTACCTTTGTGTGACCACATGATATAGGCCTCCAAGGCAATCATTGCTTCACTGTCAATCCCAATTTTAACTCCTTCATTGGGCTTCTCTATGCACCAGTTGATCATTTCACGCAAACCAACAACCTCACTCATTTGCTCCTGAAATTTGGGAAACTGGTGAGGATGAACATCCGAAGCAAATGGATGGCACATCGCACAGGCCATACCTGTTTTAGAAAGGGTTAATCCATATTCTTTTGCTGGAGGCCCCCCCCCGTGAAACAGTTGATCTCCTATTTTCACTACTTCCATATAGGCATCATCAAACGCCTGCATGTCTGCATTAGAGTGTGTCTTTTTGTGTGCTGAGACTGGCCCTGTTAAGAAAAACAGAGTCGCTCCCACAAACAAGGAAGCAGCAGCAAATATCCAAATTTTGGTGGATCTTTTATTTAACATTTTTCCTCCTGTTATAAGATTAATGAAATGTAAGCAAGGCTGTATGGATCTACAAGCCTTGTTACATTCAATTTAAAATAGGATTTGACATTACTAGTATTGCCAAATCCTATCAGCAATTCTAGGTCTTAAGGTCAGACCAGTATTATCGCTAGTACCAGAATCAGCAGCAGCAGTGGCAAACACGTCTCGGTCCCACATTTTATACTCATTGTCAAGACCTTTTTGACTAGAATACTGAATATCAGACCAGCCAACACCATCATACGGATCACCAGGATCTACTCTGACATGAGGAACTGTCAACTTGGGCACACCATCAGGTGCGTAAGGCCAAGGCCATGCCGTTGCCAACATTCCAATTGAACGCATTCCTCCAATTTCATTATAAAGGACCTGATGAGTATGGCCATGAACATTGGTTACATTAGAGTATGGCCTGACAATTTCATGAACTTCACGCCAGTCACGAACCCAGAAGTTCCAGGGAGGATAATATTCATATAGCGGATTATGCGAAAAAATAACGATAGGCGTATTGTTTTTCACTTTGCGAAGATCAGAATCAAGCCATTTTAATTGCTCTGGACCTAACCCGGACCACGGACCTGCCACTGAACCATCTAAAGGTTCGATATGCCCCATTCTCTCTCTGGCTGTCATTCCTTTTGCAGACCAAAAATCAGGTGCTTGCCCTACTGTATTTAAGCCAACAAAATGAACTCCCTTTATATCTTTGCTCCAAGGAGATCCACCAAATTTTTTCTCCCATAGTTTACCCATATCTAAGTACCAGTCATGTTCTCCTGGAATAAAATATTTTGGAATTGTGATCGCACGCAGCAACTGCTCGCCAAGGTCCAATTCCTCTGGCATCCCTACTTGAGCCAGATCTCCTCCAAAAATCATGAAGTCTGGTTTCATAGCTTCGATTTCTTTAAATGCCCTATTAGCTTTATCCACAAAGCGAGTATTGAGGCTCTTTGGATAAAGGTGTGTATCCGAAACCCAAGCAAATCTAATATTATTTGCAGCATGAGCTATATCCATCGTATTTATTAGGGGTAGCCATCCATATGTTGCAGCACCTACTGCGCCACCAGCAATGATGGACTTATGTAAAAAAGTCCTTCTAGATACAGTGACTGTATCATCTGGTTTCCGCTTGCTTCCTCCTAAGACTTTATGCATCTCTAGTCTGTCGGGATGTATTTTTCCCATAAATGCCTCCTCAGTTAGATTGAAATCTCCCATATTAGAGAGATATTAACTTCATTAATGAGCCACACCATTGTGGTTTCATCTGCCTTTTAATTTTGGGTGCACCCGCTCCCATTATGACTCCGTAAGGCAACCAGAGTACAACTTTAAAAAATTTACTAAAAAGTATGTTCTCAAAATTTAAAAAGATTTGATCTGAAGTATAATTCCTCAATAAAACTTATATGTCAAATATTAATTATCTAAAACAAGATGATTTGCAATTTTAATTTACCATCCGTTTAGATTATTAAACAACAAATATTAGCTACTTTTTCAATTCAGCCGTAATTTCCAATTGTTCTTTGGCTTTAACCACAATAGGAATTTCAATGCCCCCTGTATATCCTTGGAAGGCAACAAGTGTGTACTTACCAGGAGGAACCTGAGTAATAGAAAATTTACCATCCGCATCAGTAAGAGCATAGTAGGGGTTATCTACTACTTGCATCCATCCTAGCATCCAACCATGAGCATCGCAGTCAACCTTGACAGTCCCTGGACGTTTCATATTCTTCTCAATTCGTTGTCCTTGATTGGGCAGAGCTAAGTTAAAAACTGTTCGTTTACATTGCTTCCCCAATTTTTTGCAAAGATAACCATGCGTGTTGTGAAGAACCGGGTCTGAATTAACAATTGCTATCTTGCCTTTACGTATTATCTGAACGGTAGGAGAAAAACGACACTTTTCTTGATTAAGAACTGGGACTTTGGCTGATTCCTTAGTCCATGGCTTGCCCTTCTTAACCTTTTTCAGATAAACAATCCCCTCTTCTACACCTTTGTCTGGTCCTACTAAAATTTTAGGCTCTTTACGCATTCCTCCACAAATAGATTTGTCCCTAGTGGGTATAATAGTTCTTTTAGGAACCCGTCCATTAAATACAACTTTACCCGATATAGTTCCGCCATTAGAAACTGATGTTTCCTTGTAAGCACTTACCGGTATGGCCCATCCCAAAACAAGTAAAAGTAACAGGATGGAGAATAGTGAAAAAAATCTCAAGGGATACTCCTTTTAGTTTAAGTTAAATTAGTTACGTAAAAAAGCGATTCTTGTATAAACATTCAAGGTCTCACTTCACTATCAAATAATTCTCAATGTTGAAAATGTCGTATATCATCTTCATGTAAAATACCTTTACAAAATACTATAATTAGTTTTTGTGTCAAGCATTTATTTTAAAAAATTTAAATTTAAATTTGAAATTAAATTAATTTATAATTATATTAGTTACATAAAGATTAAATTTTATTTTAACTATCTATTTTTCCTCGGTCAATATTTTACTCATCCAGTTTCTTGTGCTGAAATATAGCGTTCCATCAATATGTTTTCACGGGCCGAGAGGCTTTTGGGTCTATACGTCAGGCTGATTCCAACGCCTAATGTGAAAACAGGTAAAGCCATCCAGGCCCAACCTATCAAGGGATTGATGTAAACACGAATTGTAACAGATCCCTTTTCATCACCGTTTTCGCTAGAAAAAATGAGATAGAGGTCTTCCATGAATGAGCGTAGAATGGCAACTTCAGTAAGTGGTTGAGGTTGAGTTGGATAGAAACTTTTTGCTGGTTTCATTACTTCCAGTAAATTCCCTTCATTGTCAAATACCTCGATAATAGCCGCACGATGTCTAGCGTTGCCAAGCTGAAATTCACCGACATTCTGGAATTCTAAACGGTAATCACCTATTTGCCTGGAACTTCCCGGTTCAAGTGTAACATCGCGTTCCAGGCTAAAAAAGGTTCCGGCAAAGCCCAAAAACATCAGAACTGCACCAAAATGAATCAGGAATCCTCCGTAACGACGCCGATTGCTGGAAAAAGCATAAAATACACCCATCAAGAAATTGGTTTCAGTTTGTTGACTTTTAATATACGATGTTTTGGCAAGTTCAAACAAAAAAATTGAAGTTACAAATATCGCAGCCCAAAAAGTGACATAAACCCCCCACTGTAAA
>JAKUOQ010000117.1 GCA_022450865.1 Nitrospinales bacterium
TTTCATCAGAAACGGGTAAAATGCGATCTAGTAAATCTAAGTTCAGCACATTTGGTTTAAATCCTGCTCCAATTCCTTGGATTTTGTGGGGACCAGGCGGATTTCCTGATAAAACTGCCGAGGTAGCAGGTTCTACGCCCACTATTTTTATCTCCCCATAATGCTTTTTTAAAACTTCTCCAACACCAGTTATAGTTCCTCCAGTACCTATCCCTGCTACAAATCCATCTATCGGCTCTCCATCCATCGCAGCAATAATTTCGGGAGCGGTTGTTTTTCTGTGCACCTCCGGGTTAGCCGGATTGTTGAATTGCTGCGGCATAAAATAATCTGGGTTTTCAGCTAACAGTTCTTCAGCTCTTTCTATGGTGCCTTCCATTCCAAATTCTGCGCGACTTAATTCTGTTTTAGCACCAAAACTTTCAAGAATCATTCTTCGATCGGTGCTCATATTCTCAGACATGACCAGCACAACATTGTAACCCTTCACGGCACCCACTAAAGCAAGACCAATGCCAGTATTGCCACTTGTAGGCTCAATAATTGTAGAACCTTGTTTTAAAAGACCCTTTTTTTCAGCATCTTCCACCATGGCGAGTGCAATACGATCTTTTACACTGCCTCCTGGATTGAAGGATTCTAATTTAGCAAAAATATTGGCGCCATTTTCGGGAATAACACTATTTAGTTTAACTAAAGGTGTACCACCGATCAACTCTAAACTATTTACAAATTTGGATTTAATCATTTTGACTCAAATGAAAAGTATAAATATCTGGTTTATGAATAGGCATCCATCTTGGATGCCCTTAAGAGGCAAAAACAGAAGGATTATATATTATAAATAACTAATACTATGCTTCAGATCGACCATGATTTCAAGCCATTTATGGAATTTTGGGGAGAGAAAAAGTCAGTTGTTTGACTACTTATTTTTCCTAGTCCACGTAGGCATTTTTTATTTGTCCGATCACGAATTGCGAATCACCATCTTTGGATATTAATTTGAGGCGTAATGAAAGAAAATAAATTTTTTTCGGATGTAAATATTTATAGCTATGCGATGGTTTTATCTGGATTATCGATATTTGAGGAAAAATCAAGAAAGGGCTTTAAATAGTTATGGTTGTGCTGGCTGCTCACGCGGTTTTTAATTTTTAGGTCATGGTTTATTTGGAGTTATTTTTGTGCATTGTTTATAATTACCATCGTTACCTAATTTTTGGGAGATGCAAAGTTGAGCGCGCAATCATTGATGGATGAGTTATTAAAATACTTGCCGATTCGGGTTTATGGACGTGGAGCGGTGCTGGTACTTTTACGTGAAATGGGATTTCAGGTCAAAAACAAAACTCCATTGGAAGTTACGGATATTTATCGTGACGACAATTCCGGTGAATTGGTTTGTAAGCTGACTCCTGACGGAAAAGGTGATTTCACCGCTGCCCTCACCAACTTGAAGCTGGACATCAAACATCCTCTGTATCAAAAGGTGAAAAACTATCAGGTAGAAGTTTCCGAGGCATTAGGAAAACTTGATGAAGAAGATACTCGTCAGACAAGCATCGATCAGGAAGACCGCGGTGGATTTCGTGTGGGCAACTTATATAAAAATAAATAATGTTTCTAAGTTTTAACTGTAGTCAGTAGTTTTCCTATAACGTCGGTAACCTTGATGTTCTCCGCTTCAGCCTTGAAGTTCAAGATGATTCGATGCTCCAGAACCTGACGCGTAACTGCTTTAACGTCTTCAATCGTAGTCGCAACACGGTTGTCCATCAGGGCTTTGGCCTTGGCTCCTAAAATGAGATATTGAGAGGCCCGTGGGCCGGCTCCCCAATCAATCCATTCTTTGACAAAATCGGGTGCGTTGCCATTTAGTTGTGGGCGGGTACTTTGTACCAGTTCCACAGCATAACGCGCAACATGTTCAGAAACAGGGACGCGGGGAACCAGATCTTGAAACTTTAAAACTTGTTCCGCGTTTAAAATAGATTTTAATTCCGGCAACTGACCTGAAGTGGTGGAAAGCGCGATCTTGATTTCTTCTTCCTTGCTGGGGTAGGCAACGTTGATAATAAACATGAATCGATCCAGTTGTGCTTCCGGTAAGGGATAGGTGCCTTCATGCTCGATTGGGTTTTGTGTTGCGAAAACCAGAAAGGGCGGATTGAGCGGATAGGTGTTTCCTCCAACTGTCACTTGTTTTTCCTGCATTGCCTGTAGCAGAGCTGCCTGAGTTTTTGGCGGTGTTCTGTTGATCTCGTCGGCTAAAATTATATTGGAAAATATAGGTCCCTTAATGAACTGGAACGATCTTTTTCCAGATGTAGAATCCTCGTGGAGGATATCTGTTCCAGTGATATCGGATGGCATAAGATCAGGAGTGAATTGGATGCGGCTAAATTCTAGGTTCAGGACCTTGGACAGAGTGCTGACCAGAAGTGTTTTAGCCAGTCCAGGGACGCCTACAAACAGGCAGTGGCCTTTTGAAAACAGGGCGACTAGCAGATCTTCTATAACCTCATCTTGGCCAATAATTACTTTTTGGATTTCCGCGACTACATTTTTTTTGGCATTTAACAGTTCTTGCGCCAGTTCTAAATCTTCCATTTAAGAAACCTCAATCTAATAAGCTGAGCTGCTGGGTTTGCAATTTTTTTTCTTTATCCATTTTCATGCGACCGTATAACTCTATTAACCTAACATGTGTAAAAGGGTTGAACGGATTGATGCGTGCTGCTTTTTCGAGATACTTCTTGGCTAAGTCATATCGCTCACTAATAAAATAAATCTCACCAAGATTATTGAGCGTGGTGTGAAAATCAGAATAATATTCCAAACTTTCTTTTAAGAGTAGTTCTGCTTCATCGTATTTCTGTGTTTGGATATAGGTGCCTGCAAGTTTATTGAATAATATTGGAGAGTGAGTAGTAGATTCTTCTTTAGCTTTCCGATACTCAAGAATTGCCGCAGCATAATGGTCACGGGACTTAAGTATATCGCCTAAAAATGTCAAATCCTGTGCACGCTTAGTGCTCATTTCTTTAAAATCTTTTTCAGGTTTCAAGGAATTTTTATTTTTAAACTCTTTTGTTAGTGGGGCGATTCCGGGAATATATTTGAGTTCTTTATTTTTGGCCCAAATTTCCCAGTTATTTTGAAATGTGGATATATCAGAGCCTACAATTTCAATAAAGCTTTCCTCGAACTTTTTTCCTTTCGCCAAGTCTTCAAGTAGAAGAGGGAAGGTTGCAGCACCTTTTTTTTGTAACAGATATTCCATCATTGTGGAAACTTCTGCATAAGCCAGTTGTACATCTTTGGCTGTTTTTAATTTCGCAAGGGATGGCATCATATCTTCTAAAGGCACACGGTAATCATTTTTCAATGCCCCAGAAAGAATAGTTTCCATGATCGGGGACATATAATTTGGATCATCCCTCCATCTGGTTTCCAGTAATTTTGCTATTCCCTCATGCATCCAAAGGGGGAGTCGGTTGCGGCTTTTTTTTGTAAGGATGTAATGTACGTATTCGTGACTCAGAGTGTCCATCCAGTTATAGCCGCGAACCAGCGAGCCTGGAGAAATCATCATGATCCGATTGTATTTGCAGAGTGCCACAGTACCCGATGTAAGAATATCTTCTATGGTGAGCGGAGAAATTTTAGAAAACGGTTGCCGGTCAGGATAAATTTCAATGAGAACTTTTTCTTCTGGATAGTATTCAAGAATTTTTCCGAGCGCATGGTAAGATTTTTCCAAAACTTCTTTAGCATAGTGAATTAGTACTTCATCAGGTCCTTCTTCGTAACGGAGGTGAAAATGCTCTGTTTCAAGAGAAACGAAATTTTTGGAGGCCATCCGGGTGTCCTTGACTCGTTTCTTAAAATCGGAGACTTCCTTGAAAT
>JAKUOQ010000118.1 GCA_022450865.1 Nitrospinales bacterium
AACTATAATCGTTATTTTTTTACCTTCTTAGAGGGGTGAGCCCATTGGCCCACACCTTCCCAGATATAGGCGGCGCGGCCCCCGCGTTTGACAACCAACCAGTTCTTATTGTTAAACTCAATATTGGTGCGACGAACAAACTCAATTTCAGCTCCCTTATTTAAATTGGTAATTTTCGGAAAAACTGTTCCAGGACCTTTTCGAAGTGCAACTCCATCTACCACTACTTTTAGAAGCTTTTCTGCGTTCACCGGGGAACGTTCCATTTCGCTAGAGTTTTTTGCCATGATCTGAGCAGCAGGAATGGGTGGCTCAGGAGGATTAACAACTGGCTGTTTGGGTATGGGAACAGAAATCTCTGGCATTGTAATTGAAGATACTTCGGTTTTATCAATGGTCTTCGCACCAGAAATTTCTTGCATAGCTGGTGGTTCGATAGGAATATTTTGTGGTGGGGAAGGTTTCGGTATATCAGGTATTCTTATATCAGGTGAGGGGGCTAACTGCTCTGTCGATACAGGCAGGGATGCAAGCATCTCATCTGATGAATCAGAAAATTTAACGAATATGGGATTAGATACCAGATGATCCATTGAATTAACCGAGGCCTTGACTCTGTAATAGGCTTTTTCCTCTTTTGAGTTGTTAACATCTCGCCACGTTAATTCATAAGGTAAAGATACAGTTTCCTGTTTAGCAAGCACTCCATTTCGGATGATTTGGATTTGTGCGGTTTTGTTTCCACCTTTGACAGATCGAAGTTTTATTTTTACAGCGGGAAAATCGGTAGCGTTTAGCTCTTCCCCAAGGGTTGCTTGTTTCCCAGTCTTTTGATCTTCGACGATAAACTCATCTAGGGATAGGCGATTGTCATCAGCCTGTCGGACCGCATACATTCGGCCTTTTCTCATAGCATCTAAAAGAGTATCGCGATTTTTTTCGCGCACAAGAAATATTGTTCTTACCGAGCCTAATTTATCTCCATTACGGTCTTCGCAAAGGTAGTCGTTGCTTCCGTAACCCCAAACAGGTTGATCGCGTTGACCTCGAAGATATTCCATGAGAACCTTGTCCCATTGCTGTCCTGCTTCGGCCTGTTGAATGGGATTATCACCGACGACTTGAAATCCGGTATAGTTTTTTGTTTTCAGCAAGTCGTTAGGATAGGGAAATGTTGACAAATTTGCACTACCATATTGACGAATACCAGAACTATCTTCCATATGATTCCAGAAAACAAGGGCTCCTTTCGAGTTGGCGTAATCGATCAAGTTTTGATAAGGCTTCACTCCTTGGTCACCGTTATAAGCATTAAAAGGAGTACTTCGAAAAGGATGGTTGTTGATAGTTAACAAAATAAATAAAACCATCATGGGAACTGTGATTACTCGTGCGTACCCTTTATAAACTGCGCCCATACTCATCATGCACAAGAAACCCAATAGGATGAATTGGTTTAATAACGGTTCTGTATAATTTAAAGATAAATTACTATTTGGAAGAGGCAACTGTTCATATTCAGATGCGTTGCGCATTCCTACAATAAGGAGATGCTTGTCCCAATTATGAGCGGTAAGATTTTTATCAAAATTACTACCGCTCCAATAGTAAAAAGGCGCGGTTTCTACTCCGGGAATTAAAAGGGTTTTTTTTATTTGGCGGTCATTGTCATTGATTTCAGAAATGAAACCAGAAGCACCGCGTTCAAGTACAGAAGGCCCCTCTGTAGTATTTTTGAATATACCCTCAAAGGGTTTGACGCCGAATTCAATGGAATTCCTGGCATAGTCACCAAAAATAACGGCATCTATTCCTAATCTTTCAGATTGGTTGCCAATATCTTTTATTGAGGCACAACCATCACTGAAATTGGTTTTTACATCGGCGATTGTATCGAGCTGAAGATAAAGGGCAGAAGAGGGAAAGGGGAATCCTATACATAACCCAAAAACAAAAAATGCATTCCAAATAGAGAATTTAGAATTTTTACTCAGACAAAAAAGAATCAAAGCTAAGATTTCTCCTAGGGAACGAAAAATTTTACAATGTAATATTTTCCAATATATGGATTTTTTAAAATCTTCAGGGTGGTAATTAACCGATTGAATTTCCAGTCTTTAATTTTATTATGTTCTTTGAAAATATGATATAATTAAATTGTTAAAATTGCACTAATTAGCTGATTAAAATTTGCAACTGACGTGAAAAAAAAATAATAAACTGGGCATTGGTTAACAATTTTAAGGTTTTGTATTTGCCCCAGACAAATGCCTTCCACTTGACGCTAGGCTCCACAGGTCGATGCCTATTAAATCTATAGATCTTGCATTTCCTATTATATAGTTTGCTGGCATCGGACAGAAGTTGTATGGGTTTCTCTTGTTAGAAGGTAGTTGGGTTCATCACTTCTAAAAATCCTAATTGGTAAACATTTATGACATTAAGAATTCTTGTTGCTGACGATAGTATTACGATTCAGAAAATTGTTGCAATGGCTTTTGCAAATGAGGATGCAGAAGTAGAAGGCATAGGCAATGGAAAAGAAGCTTTTGATAAAATTCCAGATTTTAAACCAGATATAGTTTTGGCGGATGTTGACATGCCTGGACTAAATGGATTTGAATTGAGTCAGAAAATAAAAAGTACTCCTGATTTGGCAGGAATAAAGGTATTACTTCTTGCGAGTGATTTTGAAGATTTTGATGAGGGAAATTTTAAGAAATGCCTAGCGGAAAATCATATTTCAAAACCTTTTAAATCCGACAATATAGTACAAATGGTAACTAGGGTCATGGAAGGTGGTAGCAACGCCGAAAACGAGCCCGTTCTCTTTGAAAGTATTTCTGAGGATGTAGAATTAGATGAAGAACCCAGCCTTGAAGAGCTCTTGGAATCTGTTGAAAAACTTTCTACTGACCCCATAGAAATGGAGGATCTAACAGAAGAAACAGATACCTCCATGCAGGAAAAAGCCAAAGTAGATGATATAGAACCCGTTGCTAACGTTACAGATATATCAGGACAGATGAGTCAAGGAGAGGAATCCCAAAATGAAGGAGAGATTGCTCAGCCTACTTTTAAAGCCGAAGAAAATGTTCAAGAAAAGCAAAACTTTGAGGATAATTTTGAAGTTTATGAAGATGTGCAGCCCAGAAAGATGGAGAATCTTGACGATCTAGATTCAGCTTTTAAAGACATTGTGGCTGGAGAATCAAAAAAGGCGGCTAATTACGAAATGAGAGAATCAGAAATATCTAAATTAGGAAGCATTGTTCCGGAACCAGAGGATCTTCTCGAAAGAATGGCTCCAAGTGCTTTTTCTGATAAAGAAAGACGTCCTCACACTGCTGATGAAATTCAAAAAAATATCAATTCCATGACCGACCCATCCACCTTTAAATCTAACCACTATAAGGATTCACATTTTCAGGAAATGGCCTTTGAAAGTAATGATGACAGGTTTATTCAAGTTACCGGAGAGCAGGTTCGCCATATTTTGGAAAAATCGTTGGATACCTCGCTGCAGAAAGAGGTTTCTGGGATGTCAGAAATAGTTATAAAAATTGTAAGAGAGGTTGTTAGGGAAATTGTGCCGGATATTGCCCGATCCGTGATTCGTGAAGAAATTGAAAAAATTAAAAGAATTTAAACCCTTTCTTTATTTGCAATTTTTTGATAAAAAGCACGATCCCATAAATTAATTTTTAGCTCCCTTCGTAATGTCAGGATAAGTTTTCCTCGATCAGAATGGATTTTCAGGTTTTCTGTTGCAAGTGATTTTTTAATGATTCAATTAGATAAACAATACGAACCCGGTGAAGTTGAAAAACGCTGGGGAAGATTT
>JAKUOQ010000119.1 GCA_022450865.1 Nitrospinales bacterium
ATGGTCCGTAATTTCCTACTCGGGCAATGACTGGTTCTTTCGCATCACCATTGAGTGGGATTATGCAGGCTTTTGGAATATCAATTTTTTCATCCAACATCTTTAGCAACCCTAGAACTGATTCCGTCCCAAAATAGAATTCTTTCATAAAGGGTAAGGATTTCATATCGCCACGTGCGATAGCATCAAGACCATCTTCCATCTGCGCAGTGAATTTTACATCCACTAGTGGTTCAAAATGATTTTCAAGTAATTGAGTTACTGCCACTGCTAAAAAAGTTGGCGTTAGGGATCTGTTGTTATTTCGTACATAATCTTTCTGTTGAATTTTATTGATGATCGATGAGTATGTAGAGGGTCGTCCAATACCATTTGCTTCCATTTCTTTGACCAGGCTGGCTTCAGTAAATCTGGCGGGCGGTTTTGTTGTTGATTCATCAATTGTAAGATTATCACAACCCAGGTGATCATTTTCTTTTATTTCTGGCAGAACATTTTCTTTGTTAGCAACAATAGATTTGGGATCATCTTTGCCTTCAACATATACTTTCATATAGCCAGGAAATAAAATAACCTGACCATTTGCCCTGAATTCTGAATTTTGATTTTCTATAGTAACAGTTGTTTGTTTCAATTTTGCAGATGGCATCTGGCAAGCTATTGTCCGTTTCCATATTAACTCATATAGTTTGGCTTCTTCTTCACTGATATTATTTGATCCCTGCTCAATTGGCCTAAAGGTTCTACCAGCGGGTCTAATTGCCTCATGCGCTTCTTGGGCATTCTTAACTTTGCTTTTATACTCTCTTGGTTTGGCAGGCAAGAAGTCATCCCCGAATAGTTTTTTTATTTCTGCTCGAGCTGCGCTTATTGCTTCTCCAGAAAGGTGCGTCGAGTCAGTACGCATATAGGTAATATAACCTGCTTCATAAAGTCGTTGAGCAATACCCATAGTTTTGCGGGTATTGAATTTTAGTTTTCGTGCTGCTTCTTGCTGTAATGTACTCGTAGTAAAGGGTGGACGTGGGTTTGAAGTTTTCGGCTTTTCTTCAACTTTTGAGACAACCCACGGACCCGATCTTAACTCTTCTACAAGTGCTTTGGCCTGTGATTCACTTAAGGCTATTAAATTGTTTTTTGTCAATTCACCGCTTTCTTGATCAAAATCTCTACCGCGGGCAACACGTTTGGAATCCAGGTTATATAGTCGCGCACTGAACATTTCTTCATCGAGTGTAGTCAACTTAGATGTTAAGCCAAAATAAGTTATTTGTTTAAACTTGGAACGTTTTCGTTCTCTATCAATGATTATTTTTAATGCAGCAGATTGTACCCGACCGGCAGAAAGTGATTCCTTTACAAAGCTCATATTTTTTTGCAGCGTACTCCATAATACAGGTGATATTTTATAGCCAACTAGACGGTCAATTACGCGACGAGTTCGTTGAGCCTCAACAAGGTTTTCATCAATTCCAATTCTGTGTTCCATCCCACCTTTGACACCAGAATTAGTGATTTCAGTAAATTGTACTCGTGAAAGTTTTGTATCTGGAACTTCGGAAGCTATATGCGATGCAATAGCTTCTCCTTCACGATCTGGATCTGTAGCTAGAATAATTTCTGGTGAATTTTTTGCTTTTTTTCTTAGTGTTTTGAAGAAATCTTTTTTGTCATCAAGCACTACCAATTCCATGGTAAAGTCATTGTCCACATCGACTCCTAATGACCCTCGAGGCAAATCCTTTACATGGCCTACACAAGCAAGGACTTCAAACTCATCTCCGAGATACTTTGATATCGTTTTCGCCTTGGCAGGAGATTCAACAATGATGATAGATTTTTGACTCATATTGACGCCGAATTTACATTTCTCATGTTTTATACAACTGTATTTTCATCGTATTCTTCTCTATATATTAATGTAGGTGAAAGAATTGATTAATTCAAACTCTGGATATATGAAATAATTGAATCAATCGGAATTGATTCTTGCTGACTATTCTTAAGATCTTTGATTTGCACGTATTTTTCTTTTAATTCTTTATCCCCGATAATTATCGCAAGAGATGCTCCTATTTTATTGGCTTCACGCATTTGGGATTTTATACTGCGTCGCAATGAATCAAATTCCATATTAAACCCAGCCTTTCTTACTTTGCTAAGAATTTTCAACATGGTTGGCCTAACAGCATCACCAAGTCCAATTAGATAAATCTTATCTGTTTGGAATTTCTGATCTGTGTCAACTTCATCCATGGCAATTAGTATTCTTTCCAAACCAGCTGCAAAACCAACAGCTGGAGTCGATTTTCCACCTAAAGTTTCAACAAGTTTATCGTATCTGCCGCCCCCGCATAGCGCATCTTGTGCACCCAGATTACCAGAAATGATTTCAAATGTTGTACGAGTATAATAATCCAGCCCTCGAACAAGTTTCGGATTCAAAGTGAAGGGTACACCAAGCGCCTTTAAGTATATTTGCACTTCTTCGAAATGACTGGCATCATTGGGTGTTAAAAAGCTAGTTATTGTTGGGGCATCTTGTAGTAGTGCTATCTCAAAATCAATTTTTGTATCCAATATACGCAGCGGATTTGAATCAAATCGCTTTCTGCTGGTTTCAGAAAGTTTATCAAGATTCGGTTGGAGAAAATCCTTTAATGCATGACGGTATTCATTTCGACATTCTGTCGAGCCAATACTATTTAATTTCAAGGTAATATCTTTGATGCCTAGTTCAACAAGTAGTTCATATGCTATGGCAATTATTTCTGCATCCTGTTCCGGATGTGGTGACCCTATCGCTTCAATACCATATTGACGAAACTGGCGGTACCTACCTTTCTGTGGTCTTTCCCGTCGAAAAAGGTTATCCATGTAATAAAGTTTTGTTAAAGGCGATTTTGCGCCAAGATTGTGTTGAATGTAGGACCGTATAACAGAAGCTGTATATTCTGGTTTTAGAGTAAGGTCTGTTCCACCTTGATCCGTCCAGCTGTACATTTCTTTAGATACGACATCACTATGTTCCCCAACGCTTCGTGTAAATAACTCAGTTTTTTCAAATGCTGGTGTTCGTATTTCACTGTACCCAGCCCGAATTATGAAATCCCGAACGTGTGTTTCAATACGCTGCCAGCGATCTGCATCATTTGGCAAGATATCATAGGTGCCTTTTATTGAACGAAATTCCATATTTAATCCATTAATTCATTTAATAAACTATCGGCCTTATCATAAAAATTTTCCGGTACATATACTTGCACATAGCTACCGACTAAACCAGCTGGAGCAATATTATATGCGGAAGCTGACCAATCCGATTTCAGGAAATAGGGTATTTCTGCTGAGTCTAATACCTCTCCCATCATCTCGCCAAAAACTTTTCCAGGCAATTCTTTTACCTTGACCCAATTAATATTTTCTAGAGGTTCGTTTGGTGCCATATTTTCAACCAGCGAAATATTGCAATCACTGCAGATAGTAATACTATCTATGAATTCAGCTTGGCAGGATGGGCAATACATAATTCAGGCAAATTTGCTGTTCAAATTTGCACTGGTTTTTGAGGATAATAAAACTAGAAATTGGCTCTCCTAGTAAATATGCCACCACGTCTTTCCAGTTTTAAATCTTGTAGCGTAGGTGATTTAACATTGATTTTCAAATAAAATCCAGAACCATAACCATTTGGTGTCCAATTTATGGACATTTCCCAGCAGTGTAAATCACGGTATATAGAAAAATTGTGGCTGACTAGGTCTTTATTAAGGACGTCAAATCGTGCATTAT
>JAKUOQ010000012.1 GCA_022450865.1 Nitrospinales bacterium
GAGTTGGCGATATCTATTCTTTAACATGGTTGAATTTAGAAATTAAAATCAACCTTTGCCTAATTAATACTTTTATTTAAATACTATCAAATTGTAGAAAGGGATTCCAACGAGCCCCTGCAGGTTTTGTTAATAATACTTCAATACTGAAGCCAGAAATGCGCGATCCGAAACGAATTTTAAAAAAGTTGATTGGACCAGATTCCGAGATCGGACCCTTTGATGCTAGTGGTGAATCTTTGGAACAAGCGGTAGAAACATTACGCGATGTGGCTAAATGCAGAAAGATTCGCGATTTCATCAAAACAAGTTTTGGAATCGATCTGGCCATATCTCCAGAAACCTTTTATCAACTTTTGGAGATTGGCCCGATCAATTATATTGAAACCACACAAAGGGATCTGGTTGTCGAGACCATTTCCTTAAAAGATACTCGACATCCCGATGACCCAGTCAGCATCGGCAATTTAAACTCGGTATTACGCGAGCTATATAAAGACCTGCAATTGTTGCATGAAAGAATCCACAAAGATTTTTCCGATGCTCTATTAATCCGTGACATGCGCATGGAACTGATTGATCGTTGCTTTGATTTCGCAGATCGATTGGAAAGTATGCACCATAAATGGTCGTTTTTTAGAGGCGGAAGGGTGCGCGATATTGAAAACGAGTTTTCTATACTCTTTCCCAACTCTCCCAACGCCAGGCCACTGGAGAGTAAATTCCCTCTAGTTCGTCACGAAATGGAGCTTTATCAGAGTGTTGCGCGGACAGAAAAAAAATGGCAAGCTCTTGGGTTGGACCTTTTCTCTATTCTAAGAGAGAATGAAACCAAGGATCTAGGACTGTTGTTACAAAATGCGCAGGAGATGGGGAACCGACTCTGGCAAATTATCTATCAGAGTTCTGAAATCAAAATTTGTGTAGAATTGATAGGAATAGACTTTGCAAATATACAGTCCCTTTTCGATAACGAGACTGTTCCCCTAAACATAAATGGCTAACTCACCCTCTTAGTATTGATCGCTTGCTAACCAATTCTGAGAAGCCAATTAATTTTAGAAAAAACTTTGAAGTATTCGCAGATTCGTTACTTCCCGCTCAGCGGATTAGGATTTGACCTGAAATCCTTCTACTTTGTCCAATAGAAGATGTTTTACTGCGGAATTATTTTGTGCTTCTTTTAGAGCATTTTTACCATCTTCTTTGATCCTGTTGAGACGAAGGTCGAGTCGCAGAAGATTGGTAAAAAGGGGCAAAAACTTCGCTAGGGTTATGGCACCTTCATCCGTTATCTCGTTGTCCGTGATGACCAGATTCTGCAAACTCAATAAATTATCTGAAACAGCAATGTATTTGACCCCTTCATTACCGATCTTATTATAAAAAAGGTTTAGGGATGTCAGGTTAACTAGTACTTTAGACTGAGCCAGCCATTTCGCGCCTTTGGCACCGCAAAGGTTTGTGCCAAATGCCAGATTGGTTAAAGGACGTAATTTTTCCATCTGCGAGATATCTTTTGCTCCGTATTCCTTAAGATAAGTTGCTGTAAGATCAAGAGTTTTTCCGTCTTTACTCAAGTTCATACTCACAATACCTTCAGTTTCAGAACTGGCCCGATCTTGTCCCATTGCTGTTTTATTGCCGCTATAATCCATTTTGCTTATTCTCCACGCATTCAAAGTCTACATGAACCCACTAGACCTGAATTATTGATTTATCTTTATGTAGGGTGCCCTCGATTATACACTCCTTCTCCCAAGTCACTCAAGAACTACTTGTTCAATACTGGTAAACTAGAATTCAAGAGGCTAAAATCTCTATAAGCCTTATGGATGATATACTGTTCTATTTAAGCAATCCTTGGGGGTTGGTTTTTAAGGAAAAATATTCTAATATACAGCATCAATTATTTCACGGAGCGGTTTAATGGCTGGATTATATAGAACAGAAACTGAGATGAGTCTGGGCAATAATGTCATCGTTACCCAGATGACGCAAGCCATTAACTGGGCACGAAAATATTCCTTTTTTATCTATCCCTTCATTACGGCATGTTGTGGAATGGAATTTATGTCTGTAGCCGGTCCCAGATACGACCTGGATCGAATGGGTGCGGCATTTCCTCGTTTCTCACCTAGGCAGGCCGACCTGCTTATGGTAGTGGGAACCATCAGTCACAAACAGGCTCCGATTCTAGTTAAAGTTTATAACCAAATGACAGAACCCAAATGGGTAGTGGCTTATGGGGTGTGTACCGTCTCCGGTGGATTTTATGACAACTACGCAACGGTTATGGGAATCGATACGTTGATTCCGGTAGATGTGTATATTCCAGGTTGTCCGCCACGACCCGAAATGGTCATAGATGCGCTAATGAAACTTCAAGATAAAGTCCAAGCCGAAACTCTAGAAGACCATGTCAAAGGCCCAGCACTCGTAACCCCCGCAAGCAAACTTTAGCCTAACTAAAAATACTACCCTGAAGGACTAAGCCTATTGGCTTGTTGCGTCCTTGAGCATTTTGTCTGCCCCTTGACGTTCGATCTCAGTGAAATTTTTTGATTTCATCATTCTCTTGACTTGAAGGCGTTTTTCTTGCACGAACTTTTTTAGATCTTCTTCGTTTACGACTTTCAAATTCACCTCTCCATCAGGCCCAACATACCGATTCTTTAAAAAATGGAAATAAAGGCTCAGTCGTAGTCTCGGGTCTCTGATATTCATTTTATAAGTCAGTATCATCAAAGCCTCCCGTTTGCGATCTATCTTGTAACCCAATCGGGTGTTATCCAGTTTATTAAACTGTTGTTCCAGAATAGAGAATGCTTCTTCGCGTTCGCTTTCCAATTCTTTCAAGTCTGGTAAAGGCAATAATTTTGCAGCCGCAATATCGAGCAGTAAGGACATATCCCGAGTTTGCTCACCCAGGTAAGCAGCTTCAATAGGAAACTGGTGATTTAATCGTTCCTCCTCCTGTAAAATTGGCTCCATCTTTTTTATTTGCTCTTTAAGTTTTTTCAGGCTTTCATCATCAAAAGGCATTAAAAACCATTGTACTTCTTTTGGGATATTCAAATCCTCTCGGATGGGCCTTGCAAAAAACCTATCTAAAATCTTTGGGAATTCAGGAAGGAAGAATTCCGTGACCATATCAGAAAAATAAGGAAAATTTAGAATCAAGAATCTCGGATCGGAGCGGATATTCAGTCCATAGGCTTCCAACTCATTGGCAGCGCCGACAAAGGATTGCGTTAAGTGAATTGACTCATGTAGATGTGTTGCGTTTCCATAGACGCGACTGTCTATAAGGATAGCTGCTGGAGAAATTCTTATGGAATCAAATGTTGTATGCGCAAATTGCCAAGGTTGCAACAATTCGCCAGACCAGGATTGAATAATAAACTGTTTAAGGGGGGCTGGAGTAAGATCTGGGAAAATGGAATCTAAACGCTTCAGCGTTTGCCGCATCCGGTTTGCAGAAAGATCTAGCAGGTCATTCGCTTGATGGCATCCGCCGCAACCGAAAGCTTTAAAACCGGGAATGGAAAAAACAGTTGGCTCACCTTTGGCAAGAAGTTGAACGCTTTTTTTGGGCCCGACTGTTGCATCAAAACCTTCAACTGGTTTTTTGGGTTTATGGATTTTTATTAATCTATCCAGCTCCCCTAAACCTATTTTTTCTTCAGCAAAAAGAGAGGGACTCAGACAATGGAGCAGGAGGAAACTCCCGATCATTAAAAAACGATATCGAATCAACAAAAGCTCCGTTGTATTATGTAAAATTGCCTTCAGGCGTCTTTAAAAAAGGAGGTAGCTTTTTTAAAGACGCTTCCAGAGGGATTAATTATTTTGGTTTAATGATATTAAACCGTTGCCAAACGCTGATAACTTTGCGCCCGTTCCTATCTTCTTTGACACCGTCCCAGACCGCGAATGCCATCAGACCAGGGTCAATACGTTTGGCAAAATCCACATCCCATTTTCCTGTTTTAGGCATATCACGAAGAAAGACAACTGACCAGGTTCCATCTTTCCATTCTCCTGATCCTTCAACATTCTGGTTTTCTGGAGGTTGTGGAGTGATTGTGCCGAAACCTTCTGCATTTAATTCTTCAACAGGATTTTCTCCCGTCGGATTCAATTTAGAAACAGGATTAGACATGATGCCCCCATAGATCAACGCATCCATATCGACACCCCCACCGGCATACTCGAGGTCATCTTCTGCTTCAAGGGCTTCTTCTAGCCCAGCTTTCCAATGCCATATATTCACCGGTTTGTTACGGTTTCCCATTCCAAAGAAGGGTTCGTTGTGACCATGTGTATGCAAAGTCACTGCTCCTAATGCGAACTGAACCGCAACACCATCGCGGAAAATATCTGAATGTAACTCTGAAAAAGCATCATGAGTAGGATCGTTCCATTTTATTCGAATAGCAAGTTGCTCGCCATTGTTCACTGAGGCGATATTAACAACTTCTATTGCGTCACGGCGCGCAGAGAGCGGTCGCAATACCAAATTGGTTGTTTTCACTCCCTCCCAGACAGGACTGAATGGATCCGTATTTAGCTCTACACCGATAGGAAAAGAATAAATATCAGTTTCAAACTCTGCATGTTTAAATTCTTTAACAAAATTGGAACGAATGAAATGCACTAAAGCCCAGCGATCTTCTTCGGGGATATCGATATAGGACCGCATTGGTGTCCCATCCAGACCGGAGGAAATGGTTCGGAAAATATCATCGGGTTTATGCCCGCCCTTTAGAGCTTGCGGATTTGATATGTCGTGGACAAATACGGCATGTTTCCAGGCATCCATCAGCGACTCAGCTAATTCCCCATCACCCTTCAAAGAATCTCCATGGCACCGATTGCATTTCATTTCCTCATAAACTTTTTTGCCACGGGCAATTAATTCAGCCGAAGATTCAGGATGGGTCTTAGGTACGATTTTTTCACCCTGTGCTTCTTTTTTAAATCTAGGTGAAAAGTTTTTTATATGATTGATCAGAGCCCAGGTGTCTTCTGGAGTCAACGCATCTTTCCAGGCTGGCATGGAAGTACCGGGCACTCCTTCTATAATGGTGCGATACAGATCTTCATCACGGGGCAGGGTTCCGGTCGGAGTGGTGCGGAATTTGAAAATTCCTTTGCGGAAGTCCCGCGGCCAGGGATAAAGGTATTCGGTTGCATTTCCACCGCCATTACCATCTTCTCCATGGCAGAACACGCACATATGCATAAAGATATTACGACCCCGAGCCAAAAAGGCTTTGCTGTCCAGATTTTCGGGTTTGGTCATTCCCATATCGTCATGCGCGCCCTGAGTTCGAAAAATACTGCCATCGCTTTTGCCGTGGTCCATATGGCCATGATCCATTTCGTCAGGTTTGGTGCGATATTCATCACCTGAAGCCGCTGGGGAACTTGAATGATCCATGGAACTGTGGTCCATCGAGCCATGATCCATGGACCCATGGTCCATATGTTTATCTTCTGAAAAAGCGGTGGGCGCAATCCAGCAAATTCCAAAAATTACAGCAAATATAAAAGCGTAAGAATTTTTGTTCGGTTTCATTATTCACTCCTACCCCGTTGATGGGGCCACTCAGCGTCGGGCCAATAGGCTGATAACCGCATGGCTAACTACCAGGCCTTTCTATTAACCGCTAGCACGTTCCTCCGTATTAGAGGGCGTCACGCTGGCGGACCATTTTTACACCTTGATCTAAATCTGCCAGATCTTTTAAATTGAAATAATTTTCTTTTTGTCCTAAACCAAAATACCAGGCGTGGTCCAATCCTCTTTCTTCGCCTGTCCAAAGATAATAACTACCTCCACTCTGGAACTCAGACGCTAATCCTAGAGTTTCCTCATCCTTGCTTTTAACTTTTCCTGATGACAACCATAAGTTGTTCAATTCGCTCAATGAGGGTAAACGCCAATTGTCATGACCGCCAAATTTTTCGGAATTTTTTAAAGTGATATATTCCAGAGCATCGTACCAGTTCACACCCTTTTTAAGGTCGTGAAAGGAATCGCCTTTTTGCCAAACTAATCCTGTGCCATCGTCGGTAATAGTACCGTTATTATTATCTTTAAAGGGTCCGGCCCAGGTAAGGTTGGAAAAGTAGAATAAAGCAACGAATACGGAAGAGATAAAGTATGCCAAAGTTTTCGACAACATGAAAAGACCCCTTTTTGTGTTTTAAACTAATACCTCATTATACCAGACCTCTTCTTTTTTCAAGGAAGACAAATATTAATATTTATTAATAAAAATTTAACCAAATGCCATTTTCCCGAGACGGGAAAAAAACAAAATCTCCTTTATTGTGCGGATTTTTGCCTATAAGAACGATCGAATTTAAATAATAGAGTATCTAATTAATGCTCCAAAGTTCAATGCGGTAGACCTGCTCTGATTCAGCATCCGTCTGGAGTCTTAAAAGACAGAATTTTTTTTGCCTAAGCAACCATTGCGCAATTTACTCTGCTTAGGTATGCTGACCAGAATTTTATTCCGTATCTTTCTAATAGGAACCTGTTGTGGATAACTTTTTAAAGTCAATTGAAGCATTGGTTATCGATCTGCCACCTTTACTACAAATGCTTCTTGGTATTTTTATCATGGGCGGATTGATTAAGCTCTTTATGTTTACTGTAGACTTTATTGAAGACCGCCGTGAAGGAAAAAAATAATTCAAAGTTCAAATTGCATCAGGTCGCGCGCCAATACCAGTTCTCCTGTATAAATATCCTGAACCTTTTTTCGAATGTTTTCCAAATCGCAGGGTGGATAAAAGTGAGTGAGGCAGATTTTTTTGCAGTCAGCTTCAGCGGCCAGCTTCCCTGCGAGGGTTGGTCCTAAATGACCTTCGGATTTTTCTTCATCCGGCCAGGCGCACTCCAGTATCATCAAATCTGCCCCTCTGCCTAACTCGATCATGCTTTTGCAATAATCCGTGTCCCCAGAAAGTACGACGGATTTGTCCCTCTCATTTGTAAACCGGTAACCTCGACTCATGGCGATATGCTTCACCTTTCCTACCTGAACCTTTAGGGACTCAAATTCGTAAACGCCTTCATCAACTTCTAAAATATTTAATTTGTATTCGGTGGGTTTTAACCAATGCTTGAAAGCTGCCATAAGTTTATCGAAGAAGTCCTGAAACCCGGGACCGGCTACAATTTCGAGATCCTTTTTTCGTGCATCTAATTGGTAGCGCGATCCGAATAAAAAGGGGATGAGATCACACATATGATCGGGATGATTGTGTGTGAAAAATATGCGGTCGATATCGTGGTAGGTGATTCCCAGGTTTAGGAGTTGTCTCAAGTTTCCGTAACCGAAATCAACAAGAGTGTTGATTTCGTTTTCTTGGATTAGAACTCCAGAGGAATTACGTTGCAAAGAGGGTACGGCTGTCCCTGAACCCAGTATTGTTACTTTCACCTGCTAATAGGAAGATTTAATGGCATCCAAAATAGATGTTTCCAGACTGCCCCAACTTGTTTCAGGCTTTTTTGTGACGGAAATGAAGTCTGCCATCAAAAAGACCTGGGTCACCCCATCAATAGCAAATAAGGCTTTTGCTACGGGAGAGTCTTCTGCTGCTTCAGCATTTGCGTATGTCTTATGTCCGGATTCGATGCTATTACAATTGAGGGTGTACTTCATTGCATTTTCGTTAGGAGTGGTTGAGACACTTACTTCGACGGCCATATTTTTCCCTTTCTTTTAATTAGGAGTGATTTGATTTTCTGAAGATGCCAAATGAACTGGTGTAGCCATGCAGGAATGTGGTGTTTCCTACAGGGCCTATTTCTCCATTACAAAAAAATCCTCCTAAGGGGATTTCTCCCAGTTTGTTGTGGAACATGTTGGTATCGTGATTTGCCTCTCCGTAAAGATATTTTCCTCTTCCTAGACAAGAAAATAATAATGCTCCGCTGGCATTTTCAGCTTGACCTTGGGATAGATAGCGCGTGAGCATTACATCCAGGTCTTCGGCAGACATTTTTTTGTCACGAAGATGGAACTGAACAAGCTGCCCGGTTCTTAGCAGCGCGCCAATGGCTAGAGCGCCACTTTCCCGATCGACTCCCATGAGGTTTCGAATGAGGAAGTCTCCTTGTTTCGGTTCATCTTTCATCGGATCCATCTCAATTCCTAGAAACAAAGAAGTCTGCAAAAGTTTTTTGTCAGAATCGGAAAGAGTTTCGTTTAGGTCCTGCAAAATTTCTAATGTGGGTTTGCCATCCAGTGATTTGAGTAATGTGTCCTGGCAATCGGTGATTTTCATAGGTTCACCTATGGGACGACAACCCTGTGCCACAATGGTGTCAACCTCTATGTCGCCACTTAAAGCAATTCCAATCAGGCCAGTGTTGTATATTTTATCTCCCAGATAAAGAGCGTTTCCTCCCATGGATTGGGCACCACTCGCGAGTCCTCCTACTTTTTTGCTATTTGGGTAAGCGAAGTCGACCCCTGCAAGAAATTCATCGCCACGAAAAGAAAAAGGGTCAGCAAGGAAAACAAAATGGGGCTGATCTTCTATATTAACATTCAACCATTCCCGCCAAACGGAAGGAGAAGTATCTTGATCCGGTAGTTCCTTGGTTTCAGAATAGATGGATTGAATTTTTACTCCGGGCAATTTAGCGCAAGTAATGCTGAATGCGGCCTGTTGTTCGGCTTCCTCTCCATTTCCAATAATGCCGCCGCCAGAACAACCAAACAGCGTACCGGGCTTGAGGTACCGATTCAAGAGATCAGGAATCTTGTCATAAAAATCTTTATATTGAGGAGCAACGAATATCACGGTCAAATCGGCCTGGTCGTTTCCCAATTGTCGGATAATTTCTTCGCTGGCTTCCTGTACAGCCGCATCGATATCCGGTTGTTTTGACAGGGCAGAAACCCATTTCATAATTTGCTCCTTCTATAGTTTGTAACTGGTCGATTTATTAGATGCTAAATCGACACATGAGATTTACTATTTAAAAAATCAAAAGCAGATTCTGCTGCCTGATTTCCATTTTGAATGCAATCTGGAATGCCAATGCCACGATATGCGCTGCCTGCGAGAAAAAGTCCTGGAAAATTTTTTAAATCTTCCATTATGGAATCAATTCTCTCGGAATGGTTCACATGGTATTGAACATTTGATTTATTATTTTTAAACACCTTACAGAAAATAGGAGTTTCTTTGATTCCCATTATTTCTTGCAGGTCGTTTCTTACCAGTCTTTCCAATGTTTCAGCATCTTTTTCGGCAATTTCTTCCTGAAGTGCCCCTCCTAAATAACAGCGTAGCATTACATACCCCTCAGGTGCGCGATGGGGAAATTTTGAAGAAGTCCATGTGCAGGCCAAAATACTTCTTCCTTCAGCTTTAGGTACTACAAATCCAAATCCATCCAGAGAGTGGGAGAAGCCTTCTTTTTTATACCCAAGTGTCACGGTTGCTGTGGATACATAGTGGATACGATCCAATAACTCAGCCGAATCGGGAGCAATTGGTTTTATGATTTTTGCAGTGATGCTTCCAGGAGTGGCAAGAATTATAGCATCTGCCTGGCATTCCGATCCATTTCCCAGTTTAGCATTCCAACCATCTTTCTTTTTTTCGAGTGCAGCAACTTTTGCTCCTGATTTAAATTGAATGTTGGGTGATTTTTTTATAACAGCATCGACCATTTCTCCCAACCCGTCCTTCAAGGTCATAAATAATGAATGGGAAGTGTGAGGGCGTTTACCAGCATTTATCAACATTGCTTTTTTTCGAGCCAGCATACCGAGTATGAGTGATCTATATTTACGTTCGGTTTCAACAAACATGGGAAAGGTGCTACCAATGCTCATCTTTTCTGGATCACTGGCATAAATTCCAGCGAGCATGGGCTCCGCCATTTTGCTGAGCGCTTCTTCTCCCATTCTACGGCGAACGAATGAGGCCAGACTTTCATCGGAATCGCCATCCTTTCTTGGTATAAGCAGATCTAAGGCCATACGGATTTTCCCAGGGAGACTGAATAATGATGTCAGCGCGAAGGGCAAAAACTTGGTCGGGATCATCAGGCTCAAGCCATCGGGCATGGTCACCAGTTTGCCTCCGGTATAAACAAAAGTCTTGGGTGAATTAGGGTTAGTTCCTGTAAGACGATCTTCCAATCCAAGTTGTTTACATAATTGCATTGCTGCAGGCTTCTGAGATATGAATGAGTCGGGTCCCCGTTCGATGACGAACCCATCCGACTTTTCTGTAGAGATTTTGCCACCAAATTGGTCGCTTCCTTCCAATAAAATACATTCTAGATTGGCACCTTCTGATATTTTACGTTGAATCCGGTATGCGGCTGCCAACCCAGCGATGCCACCACCAATGATTATAATTTTTTTCATTCTGTATTATGGGAGCTTTTTGATTTAGCTTTCTTTATAAATATATTTAACTTTTTCTATATTCGGATTATCGTTTTTCAGATTTTCAAGTAATAGGGTTAACGCAACGGATTGAGAATCTTCCATTTCGTGTCGAGATCCAATAATGCAAACTCCTAGGCTTGTCTGATCGAACTCAGGATAATGTGCTCCTACTTTTGATGTAGGTCGTCCCATTAAAATTTGTCCCTGAGAATCAATGATAAAATGAAAACCAATTTCAGACTGGCCCATATCAAGATGAGCCTTCTTTATATCACTATAGGAAAGGGAGGGGTCACCGGTAAAATGTACCAAAACAAATTTGGTGGTGTTTCTGATTTCCATGCTAATGTTTTAGGGCATTGAAGTGAAAGGTTCAAGGGGAATTATAGTAGGGGGGATATTAATGTATTCCGCGCGCCATACCGGTTGAAACTCCATGCAGGACAATAAAAAGAAAATCAATTAAGTATAAGTGTGAACCTTGATTTCCGGATCGAGTTGGGATTTTAAATGATTTTCGATTACGCGCAGAGTGCCGCCTGTTGAACTTGGGCAACCACCACAGGCTCCTTGATAACGAATTCGAACAATTGGTCCATCTACCTCAATGACTTCCAGGCCCCCGCCATCGTTAGCCAACGCGGGACGGATAGATTCCTCCATAACGGCTTCAACAATAATGGCTTTCTCATCATCGGAGAGCGCAGGATATTTTTCCCTATCAAAATCATCGAGAATAGAAGACGAGATTTCGTCATCCCCCTCTTCGTATTTTTTTAAGTCTGCTTCAATAATATTTTTAATTTTATCCTTAAAAACCACCCATAAATCAGGAGACTGAAGGGTGATGGAGACAAAATTTTCTCGACAATAAACCAGATCGATAATTCCTAAAGCAAATATATTGGTCGCAAAATTATCTGTTTCTAGATAGGCGCCTGCCTCAATGGTTTTTGAACCAGAATCCAAAACAATTTGGTCCAATATAAATTTAACCGCCCGTGGGTTGGGTGTGAGCTCAACTTCTGTAACTGTATAATTTTCCGGCATCAAATTCCTTCATCAACAAGGACAACTTCTCTCTTTGTAAGATGGGTTCTTGCTGATTGGGGTTCAAAAGTTTATTAAGAGATTTTTAGCAACATAAGATCGTGCCTTATGAGAAGTTATTGTAACAGGTTTATCTTTTCAAAGAAATCTACTTAAAATGGTCAAGAAAGCTTAAAAGGAAGAAGATTAATGAATACAAAATCTTGCCTCAATAGAAAAAATGTTACATTTATTGGATGACTCCTTATTCCTTGAAACACATTTTGTTGGATGCCACCTCTGTAAGCAACCGGACTTCTTGGTTTAGGCAGACTTTTTTAATTCTTTTTTTAGTGAACCTGATTTGGTCAATAGGTTATAAAAAAGTATGGGGAGAGGCAACCGATTTTAAAACCTATCGCAAGGCAGCGCAGCAGGAAATAATTCGGCAACAAGGCATCATCGAACAGGACCCAATGGATTTTCAATCTTATTTTGAACTGGGTCTCGCTTATCTAACATTGGGGCGGCACAAGGAAGAAGTACAGGCATACAAGGAAGCTTTAAGCTTGAACCCAAAATCTGCATTGATACATTTTAATCTAAGCATAGCGTATGATCATTTGCATAAGGGTAGTAAGGCCATCCATCATATGCAAAGGGCAAATAATCTGTATGCTATAAAGAGAAACCATCAAAAAATTCGTTCCACTCAACGACATTTAAAACGGTATTATTTGAGCTACCCAGATCTTTCTATGAACAAGATATTAGGTCGTTGAGAAAAGTTAACCCATTTGGGTTGCACCAATAAATTTTAGTAAATATTTGGGTTTTTCTCCTTGATTGGGATTGTATTCGCACCCTCATTTTTTTATATTGTTGGTGTTGTTTTATAGAGCTTACGAGATTGATAAGAAGCCATATTTTTATTAAGGAATGCAGAAAAGACAAGACTATTGTTAGTCAGGGCACTCATAGAGATAGTGCCTTCCTTTTTTTTCAACTTGGTTATAAATATAATGGAAAAAGACTTTGAACCTTTAAAAGCCCGACTGCGAATTATTTGTGATCGTCTAGATGAAGATGAGCAGCAATTTTTTCGTCCATTGATCGATAATTTTAAAGGTCAGACGCAAGAGTTTCAGCGCATCATGCGGGATCTCGGTAAATTTGGTGAAAAAATTACTGATGGTAGTAAGTTTCAAACCTATCGTGAAGTTCAACATTTGTTTGACGATGCTTTCAGGAAAAAGAGTTGACCTTTACTAAACTTCAATGACTGAGGCCATCCACATCATTGTTCATGGTCGGGTTCAAGGCGTCTGGTTCCGGGCTGGGACAAAAGAAAGAGCCGATGAGTTGGGTTTGTTCGGTTGGGTTAAAAATCAGTCGGAAGGAACGGTAGAAATTCATGCAGAGGGTGAAAAATTACAGCTCGAAAACTTTATTTTATGGTGCCGCAAAGGAACCCCCGCAGCAAATGTTACTTCACTGGACCTCAATCTGACTTCATTGCAAAATTTCACATCTTTTGAAATTCGCTCCTAACCTTAAAAAACTAATCCTATGCTTTTTATCAAAGGATTGGCCAAAAAATACGGCTCCGTATTAGCCATAGAAGCACTTGATTTGGAAATTCCCAGGTGGGAGCTGTGTTTAGTTTTATTGGTCGAAACGGTTCAGAAAAAAACCATTACAGTGTGACTTGGTTTATTTTTTGAATACTACTTTCACATTTAGCTGAGTGCCAGCTCGGCGAAGGCGAAAAGAAGAATAATCATCGAAGTTTTTACTTTGTAGTTGTTCTAATACCTCTTCTACGCGTGAGATTTTCTCCCCATCCATACTGAGTAATAAATCTCCTTTACGGATTCCTGCCCTCTCAGCATTGGTGTTTTGTATGACTTTTGTTATTGTCACACCTTCATTTTTTTGTGCTAATTTTACTCCCAACCTCACATTATCGGGAACTTTGTATTCGACCATCCAGGCGTAGTCGGCAGCAAAAAGAGGGATAGACACTTTTTCCACTTCCATTTCTCTATCCTTCAGCTCTGTTGGAATGTGAGTCACCATGGGTTGGATGATTGAATAGGCGTGTGGAGTTCTACGGTAAGCACGTTTTGGGATGCCAAATCCGTATTGCACATGAAAGCCACCGCTAAGAACAACCAATTTTGTGTCTTTATTCTTTGCGTTTATTAAAAATTGCGAAACGGTTTGTGCCATGGTCTCTTCCCAGAGAAGCAGCATACGATAAGGTTTTTCCAAGGCTTTTTCTGTTCCCCGGTGACCCCCGAAAGCTGCCATGGAAAAGGCTCGATGGTATGGGTCCTGATCATCCAGTTCGGGATAAAACGCACCATCGGGAGCGGGGTCACCAGAACGAAAACTTTTTTCAACCTTGCGCGTGGATTTCAGTCCTATCAAAGGTAATTTGTTGGCCTGAGCAAAATCAAAAATGGGTTGATACAGTTTATAGCCTGGTCCCCAGTTTGCGTGGAAGAGTTTTTTAAATTCTTTTAAGGGGAGTTGGCCTGTATTCCATCGGTCGAGTTTTTCTTGGGCTGAACGGCGAAACATTTCTAGTCCGATGGCTACTGAATACCGTTCGGATAATTTTTTTATAATTCGAAGTTGTACTTTGTGGGCCTCAATATTGTCATGGGTTTCGCCAACATAAATCACTCGAGAAGCTGCAACAGCATTCATCATCTGCTCGAAATTGATGGTCAAGCCTGTAGACAGATGCAGTATTTCCCCGGTTTGTAGATTGCCTAAATTTACATAAGGAGAACCCGAGTTTGGGACTGCAAAGTCTTCGGTCTGACCTTCCCGGGTAATAAGAAGTACCCATAACAAAAACAATGTTATAAGAAGGGTTCTCATGGTTTTGGTGACTGAGTTTAGGCTCATAATTTTCAGCTATTGACTTTATGTGTGTTTTTGTTGATAATCCTTGGCTTCATGCTAAAAAGGATGCAGAGAGGCGTATATATTTTTTGGGAAGCATTAAGGAAATTCTCCTCATAACGTCAAAAGAATTAGTCCTATTCATTTAACTAGGAGGTAAAAGTTTTTGGAAGTAACAGTTTACCAAAATCAGGTTGAAAAAGCGTTAAAAGTTCTTAAAAGACAAATGACCAAAGAAGGGTTGTTAAAAGAGTTGAAGCGCCGTCGTTTTTACGAAAAGCCCTCCGTGAAGAAAAAACGTAAGCAAAAGGAAGCTAAGAAGAAAAGAAAAGCCGCTATGCGTCGAATGCGATCTTATAACCGAATGTAAGATTCGGTCATCCTCCCCTAGATTCAGGTCTGCTTAAATTTCTAATTCCCATGGAGCATTTGTGAAATTAGGTGCTCATAAAGCTTTTTTATTGCAGATTTTGCTAATATTTTCTAATCGCTAACTGCGTATATTTTTTTGTCGCAATGTCTCGTAAAAGATCACTGCAGCAGCAGCCGAGGCATTTAAAGATCCCAGTGAGCCTTCCATGGGTATTTTTAGAGTTACATCGCAGGATTTTTTCAACAAAGGTCGAATCCCTTTTTCTTCTCCCCCTATAACTAACACCATCGGTGTATCAAATTTGTGTTGATAGCAGGGAGTGTTTCCATCTGGAACAATTCCTGCTATCCAAAACCCCGCTTCTTTTAATTGTTCTATTCCACGAGTTAAGTTTGTGACCCATGAAATGGGAAGATATTCAATAGCACCCGAAGAGCATTTTGCAACGGTTTCATTTATAGCTGAGGTGCGATTTTTAGGAAGAATTATTCCATGGATCCCCAATGCTTCTGCCGAACGAATGATGGCTCCCAGGTTTTGCGGATCTTGAATACTATCCAACGCAACCAGAATGGGTAACGGAGACTTTTGGAAAGCTAGTTCGATTAATTCTTCCAATCCCAGAGTTGGGACGAGGGCAAAAACCCCTATCACACCCTGGTGGTTGTAGTTGCGGTATTTTTTTTGAAAAGTGGTTTTTGGGATTGTTTCAATGGGTACTTTATTTTCATGAGCCAATTGGATTAACGAATTTAGTCGTGCCTGAGGTTTTCCCTGTTCGATGATAATTTTATAGCAACGGCGTTTTCGAGCTTTAAGAGCTTCCAATACTGGATTGAGTCCAAAAACAGTAGAGTTATCGATAGAATTCATATTTAATAGATGTATTGACTATAATGAAAGATTGTCGGGGCTTTGGAATTTTCTGGACGCAGGACTTCATATGATCTATAAAGTTATGAAAAAATTGGGTTTATTTTTCCGAGAGGTTTCGGTCGTCCCTTGATGATTTTTATCCATTGAACTTGTTCCTCCTCTGTAGGGCAAATTCAGGTTATTGTAACCTTTTTTATCCATCCTCTATATGCCGATTTCAAAAAAAAGGGTAATTTTTTATTTCTTCTTTCTTTTGTTCATCGGTGTGTTTTCTATTTTTTCTCTGGCCTACTATCAACTTCGAAACCTGGGCGAAGTAAAGCACCTCGCTATAGAAAAAATAGAAGAATTGACAGGCCGAAAAGTTTCCATTGGCAATGCAGAGATGGATATTGTTCGCGGGCTGAGCATTCTCCTAAAAGATATTTCCATTCAATCAAGATGGGATTCCAAACCGGAAGTGACTGCGCGTAGCGTATGGGTGGTAGTGAAACTTCTCCCACTTTTAGAGAAGCGGATAGAGATAAAGCAAATTATTGTTCAGGGCTCATCGCTTAGGGTTGTTCGAAATTCTTCGGGACAATTTAGCTTTGGGGATGTTAGAAACTGGATCTCAAAATCCGCAGATAGTAAATTATTCAAGGTGCCCATGGTCAGCTTGATGAATCAGGTAATGGTGGAGGATAGTTCTATCCATTTTCTGGATTATTTAGACCAGCCCAAAGATGAACCTCTTTCCTTGGAAATGGAACATCTTCATTTTTCCCTCAGAAAGAGCCTTCTTAAATCTCTATTTCAGTTTGTTTTGGACGGTGAAATCCCTAATGCAGGCCCTTCCACTAATTTTAAGGTTTCTGGTACATTTGATGGTTTTCCCGAAGAAAATGGATTTACGGGAATATTTATTAACGGGGATATTCATGTAAAGCCTTTGAGTATTTCTAAATTTCAACCTTATTTTAAAAAGGTTTTAGCTAAAACACCTATAGACAGCTGGTTGTCCATCGATTCAAGTTTTTCAGGGAATTTAGGTAGTGTTTTCAAAACAGCAGGGGTCTTGAAATATTTTTCTGACATGAAACAGGAACCAGCAGTGATAAGAGATGCTCGCGTTTCGCATCGAGGTGAACTTGAGTATAAAATTTCAATAGATAAAGATATTGTCGATGTTGAAGAGTTGAAGGTAGAAACCGGACCATTTAAATTTAAAGCAACTGGTTTTTTAAATAATATTTATTCGAAAGATCCTGTCGTTTTTGTTGATTTAAAAACGGATGCTTTTCAGATTAATAGGGGTATCGATTACCTCCCTCTGAAGATCTTTCCAGAGGAATATCACCACGTACTCCAGAAAACCTTCAAGAATGGATCAATAAAGTTAAACTCGTTTAAATTTGATGGAACAGTCAATCAACTAAGAGAGATATCCAAACCCAAAAACCACAAAAAGATCACCAGTGAAATCGAGATGCAAAATGTTGACTGGCAGAGCCCTCTGCCACCCTTACGAAAGGTGACAGGGATCTTTAAAGTGGATAAAGGTAACAGCAGTTTTCAAATTCAGAAGGCTCGATATAAAAAACAGCCTTTAACCAATTTGCAGGGGAGTATTAAAAACTTTATGACCCGGCCTATTGTCGACCTGTCCCTGGAAAATAAAGTGGATGTGGCACAATTTCATAGCACTCTTGAAAAAGCCTTGAAAGGGCGTCCTATTCATGATGCTATTTCGAATTACTCTGACTTTCAAGGCTCAGCAAACCTAAGTTTGAATGTTAAAGGGCCTCTAAAAGGCTTTGACAAATTGGCGATATCGGGGGTAATCGATTTCCAATCTGTTTCGTTTGCTGAAAAAGAATTCGAGCCCAGAATAAAAAACCTGAATGGGAAAATAATATATACCCATACGCCTGAGACAGTTCAACGAAAAAGCAAGCCTTGGGTCAGGGTTTTTCAATACATAAACCTCTCCGGAGAATTTTCAAATAGCAAATTTTCGAATTTAAACGGTGAACTTGGGCTAAAAAATGGGGAGCCTCTTAAAAAAGTAACAACACGTTATCATTTAGATTCTAGTGATTTGAATTGGATCATTGAAGACGATTCAAAAGATCCCTTGCCGGCATTCCAAGAGGGGATGGATTTTACATCGGGAAAGGTCCTTGTCGATTATAGGTTTAAAGGGAACCCGGAAAAACCAGAGACTGAAAAAAAATGGGGAAAAATTGAGTTAAAAAACCTTTCGTTGAAGTATCGAGATCGACTCCAGGCAATGACGGGTTTGAATGGAAAAATTTCATATGATGGGGAAAAAATACAATTGGAAAATATTTTGGGTTTTTACGGCAATTCTTCTTTGCATCTGGAAGGCAAAATTGATGGCTGGGAAAAATCTATTCCGGAATTTTCTCTACGTTTAAACCTTCCTGCAATTCTGAAAGCGGACTTAAAAGGTATTCCGATTTTTAGTGATTTTAATTTTTCTGGCCCTGCTCAAATTTCTGTGAATATAAATGGGACGCCTGAAAATTTTAAATTTGAACAACAGGCAAATTTAACAAGGGCAGGATATAAAATTCCTGATTTGGTTCAGAAAAAAGAAAACGCGCATAACCAGTTCAAAGCAAAAGGCACACTCACTGAAAAAGGTGGGCTGAATATTAAAAACTGGGTTTACGAATTAAGTGGCAACAAAATTTCAGGATCGATGCAAATTCCTGATTTGGATAAACGAGATTTTACAGTCCAATTGGCATCAAAAGAATTTACAGCCGACCCCTCTTATCAAATCTCAAAGTCGTGGGCAGCTGATGGTTCCATTAATTTTAATATTTCGGGAACTGGAAACCTAAACCAATTAGAAAATTCCCGCTATGAAGGGAAAATAGATTTAATAAATTTAAAAGTCAAACCTGAAAGATTTTCTTCAAACCTACTAGTCAATGCAAAACTAAGATTTAAAGAAAAAAAGTTTGATATCCGATCTGCCAGTATTGCTTCTGCTAGCAATAAGCTAAACTTCAGCGGAGTTTATCGGCGTGGAGATTCTCCGAGTTTTCAATTGATTGTTGAAGGGAAAAAACTTGATATTAATGAGCTATTGTCAGCGTCTCGAGATAAAGATGCAAGCGCGGCAGAGTTATTTGCGCAGACAGAATTTTTTCAGAGAGGTAAAGGACAGGTAATTTTTGATGTAGAACAATTAAATTTAAAAATGTTGCATTTCAATAATGTTGCAGGAAAAATTTTCTTAAATAATAAGGTCTTGCAAATTAAGGACTTCCGTGTAGGCATTAATCCATTGGTTAAAAACTCTGTAGAACTGACCATTGATGAAAATGGGGTAAGCACTTTTGAGGGAAGGGTAAAAGTAAAGTATGTGAAAACAAAAAATGTTTTTAGTCTTTTTGGTGATGTGTTTAAGAACAGCTTGAGTGGAGATATAAAAAAAATTAATGTAAAGCTAAATGGAAAAGGAAAAGATTGGTCAGAAATTTCCAAGTCATTGTATGGGAAAGTTTCTCTGGATATTAAGTCTGGTATGACAGATCGGAAAAGGCTCAAACGCGGAGTCAATAAGGTATTTGGGTCTTTACCCACTGGTTCATTACCTTCAAAGAAAAATAATCCTACCTCATTTAGGCAGATATCCGGTGATTTTATTTCAAAGAATGGGATATTTGAAACAGAAAACTTTATATTTGAAACTAATGATCGTCGGACATCCATTGTAGGAACTTTTGACCTGGGGACAAATCAAATGGATACGGTTGTCGGTGTTGCACCCCTAGCCGAACTGGATCGGTTTTTGACTAAAATCCCTCTTGTTGGAAAAATTTTAACTGCTGGGGATGAAAAGAGTTTGTTGAAAACCTATTACACGGTCAAAGGAAACTTTGAAACTCCTGAAATTTTACCGATTCCTTTCACCTCTTTAGGTAAAAAGGTGATGGGTATTTTTCAGGGAGTTCTACAGACTCCCGTCGAAATTCTTGAATCCCTGCCCGTAATTGAACCTCCCGTCCCTTCTTCTACCGAAGGCGATGAATAAAAAACCTATAACATTGGATAACAGGTTTCCCGTCCTAACTATTTAACGGGATTGTATATTGACGATCCTGAATTCGTCTGGTCTTTTACCCATATGTGCCGCCAAAGAAGCAGTTATAGCAGCAACTTGATCGTCTTGTCCTGACGGGCTGCTGGCAGAAGCTTTTCTGGCAGGGGGAGCGGGAGGTGCTTCGTATGGAGTGAGTTTCACCAACACTTTAATGGTGAATATCAGAATGGTTAACACCGTAAAAATAACGGACATGGCAAGAAGTGAAACACTCACGGCTGCTGAAACGCTGGCTTCCATTTTAAATTAATTTCCTCTATTGTTTTATTGCTTCCACAACTGTGGCTATGGCTTGCATACCGGGTTCCGGGTTGCCTATCACGGGAGCCAGGGCTGCGTGGGTATCTATGCTGCTACCCGCATCTCCAAAAAGAGATAGAAAGACCCCGGCGGCTACCGCACTGCCTATCACTCCAGCTACATTGGGCCCCATTGCATGCATCAATAAAAAGTTGGAAGAGTCTTCCTCTGATCCCACTTTTTGAGAAACCCGGGCCGCCATGGGAACTGCGGATACTCCCGCAGAACCGATCAAAGGGTTTACCTTACCCCCTGAAACTTTACACATTATTCTTCCGAAAATGACTCCTCCAGCGGTTGCAAATGAAAATGCCAGTAGTCCTAATACAATTATTTTCAGGGTCTCCAGTCGTAGAAAAGAATCTGCTGTCATGGATGAACCCACAGCAAGCGCAAGAAAGATGGTTACAATATTTATTAAATGAGTTTCGGCAGTTTCATGCAGGCGAGCGGTCACTCCCGATTCACGAAACATGTTACCTAGCATAAACATTCCCAGTAATGGAGTTACACCTGGTAACATGAGGCAGCAGACGATTGTTACAGCCACCGGGAAAATAATTTTCACTGTTTGTGAAATTGGTTTCAACTGTTCCATCTTGATTTTCCGCTCTTTTTCCGTGGTAAGAAGTCTCATGATTGGCGGTTGAATCAAAGGAACCAGGGACATATAAGAATACGCTGCCACGGCTATAGGTGCTAGTAGGTGAGGTGCAAGTTTGCTGGCTAAGAAAATGGATGTAGGGCCATCGGCGCCACCAATGATTCCAATAGCACTTGCTTCCTGCATATTGAACCCGAGAAACACAGCCCCAATCAGGGTCATATAGACACCGATTTGTGCGGCGGCACCTAAAAGCAGGGTTGTAGGGTTAGCCAATAGGGGACCAAAATCAGTCAAAGCCCCCACTCCCATAAATATAATGGGTGGTAAAACTTCGTGTTTGATGCCCTGGTAGAAAAAGTTTAGTAGTCCCCCGGAGTCCGTGCTTGCCATCATGCTCATTGGGACGTTTGCAAGAAGGCAGCCGAAGCCCATAGGGAGTAACAAGAGAGGTTCAAACTTTTTCCAAATGGCGAGGTAAACCAAGAGGCAAGCAACGCCTATCATTAAAACATCGCCACTCTCCAGACTGTTGAATGCAGTCGAATGAGCTATTTTTGATGCGGATGAACTGAAACTAAATTCCATTAGCCGATGATTACCAATTGATCGCCGGTTTGAACATTGTCACCTTCTTTAACCAAAATGGATTGGATAGTACCCGCTTGATGGGCTTTTACTTCACTTTCCATTTTCATGGATTCCATTACTAAAACGGTATCACCTTCATTGACTGCATCTCCGACATTGCATTTCATTGAGAAGATAGATCCTGGTAAGGGCGCAGTGAGAGGAGAACCCCCTCCACCAGTAGGCGCTGCAGGTGCAGGTGCAGCAGCAGGTGCAGCAGCAGGTGCAGGAGCCATAGTACCTGATCCCCCCATTGCTACTTCAACTGTGAAATCTTTTCCATTAACTCGAACTTGATAAATCGATGAGCCGCCTTGAGCTGCTGCGGGGGCCTTTCCTGCTGGAGAACTGGCAGGTGTTGATTTGGCCGCTACCGGTTTTTCTGGTAAAGGTTTTCCTCGAGTTTCGAAAAACTTTAAAGCAACTTTCTCAAACAAGGCATAGGTCAGTCGGTCTTCTTCGCTAGTGTATTTATCTCCGAGTTCTTTGCAAACCCCTTCCCATTCTGGCTCAAGTAAGTCAGCAGGCCGACAATCTGTAACTTTTTTATCACCAGCAACTTTTGTTAAAAGCTCCTCATCGATAGGTGCTGGCAATCTGCCATAATTTCCCATTACACATTGCCGCGTTTCCTTGGTAATTATTTTATAACGCTCACCTGTTAGAACATTCAATGTTGCCTGTGAACCAACAATTTGACTTGTTGGGGTGACTAAGGGAGGGTAACCCATATCTTTTCTGACACGCGGCACTTCTTTAAGAACTTCTTCCAGTTTGTCTATTGAATTTTGTTCTTTCAATTGATTTTCCATATTGGAAATCATGCCACCAGGTATTTGTGATTTGAGAATATTGATATCCACACCTTTGAAATCACTTTCAAATTCAGAATAATTTTTCTTAACTTCTTTGAAGTAATCATTGATCTCTTCAAGCAAGTTTAAATCCAATCCCGTGTCTCGCGGAGTTCCTTTTAAAGCTGCTACAATGCATTCTGTTGCGTAATGGGAGGTTCCCATCGATAGGGTAGAAATAGCGGTGTCCACCATGTCGACCCCAGCATCAATTGCGCATTGCATATTCATCCCCACGAGTCCGGTTGTAGCGTGTGTGTGCAAATGGATGGGAAGCTTTATATTTTTTTTCAATTCAGTGATGAGCATTTTGGTTACATCGGGGGTCAACAGGCCAGCCATATCTTTGATGCAGAGAATATCCGATCCCATACTTTCAAGGTCTTTTCCCATCTTGATATAGAGATCCATATTGTGGACAGGACTGACTGTATAGCTGATACAACCTTCGACTGTTTCTCCGCATTTTTTCACGGTGTTAACGGCTGTTTCTATATTCCGGAAATCATTTAGGGCATCGAAAATTCTAAAAATATTTATCCCAACTTCCACAGATTGTTTTACAAACCGCTCGACGATATCATCTGCATAATGCCGGTAGCCCACCGCATTTTGCCCTCGCAACAACATTTGAAACGGGGTTTTTGGCATCTTTTTCTTGAGTACCCGTGCTCTTTCCCAAGGGTCTTCATTTAGAAAACGGATGCAAGTATCGAAGGTAGCTCCCCCCCACATTTCCAGCGAGAAAAAACCCACCTGATCGAGTTTTTCTGCAATGGGCAACATATCTTCTGTTTTCATTCTTGTGGCAAGAAGCGATTGATGGGCGTCTCTAAGTACCAATTCTGTAATTTTTAGAGGATTTGTTTCCATTCTTTATAATTTCCTTAAAATTTCCTTAAAAAATCAGAGATGCTATTGGTTTGCAAGCATCCTCTGAAAAATTAAATAAATACTAAAAAAAATTTCAGCAAGTGATAAATGTTTATCTCAATAGTGTCCGAAAGTTCTTAATCCTTTCCCAAACGGATGACATCAGTCTGGTTTGGGAGAGGAAATATTAATTTATTGCTCTTGCAAAATCAAATCTTATTTCCGCCAGGTCATAGGAAGCAATAAAAGGAGAATGCCATATATTTCAAGTCTTCCCAATAACATGCAGGAAATTAGAATTCCTTTTCCCATAGCGGGTATAGAGGCGTAATTACCCATTGCTCCAACCCCTCCCAGACCCGGGCCGATATTAAATAGAGAGGCAATCGATGCAGAAATTGCAGTGGTCAAGTCAACCCCCATGAAAGAAAGCATTATTGCGCTTAGAGCTGAAATTCCCATGAATAAGAATGTCAAGGCGGCTACATTGGATAGGTCATCGGAGTCGATGGTTTTATCTCCTACTTTCACATGAAAAATAGCCCGCGGGTGAACCAGTTTTATAAGCTCTCTTGTAATAATTTTAATTAGAATAATAAAACGGATGACCTTAAAAGAACCACTGGTGGAACCAGAGCAACCGCCAATCATCATCATACCCAGTATCAATAGTTTTAAATATTCAGGCCATAAATTAAAATCCTCGGTGACGAAACCGGTAGTGGTTTGTATGGATACTACAGTGAAAGCGGCACTCCTGAATGCTTCGCCTGCATCGCCATCAGGGGACACGCGGGTGAGCCCCCAAGTCACTAACAGAATACCTATTATCAACATGGAACAATAAGAGCGAAATTCTGGATTTTTTAATACGCCTGCAAAATTTCCTCTCACAATTTGAGAATGTAAAGCAAAATTGATTCCGCCAAAAAACATAAATAGGATGATAATTGCTTCTATATAAATATTGTCAAAAATGCCCACGCTACCATTGTGTGGCGAAAATCCACCAGTGGCAACGGTAGAGAATGTATGGCAAACAGCATCAAATAAATCCAACCCCGCAAAAAGTAACGCAATAATTTCAATGATGGTGAGAGCAAGATAGGTTTTCCAAAGAATTTTAGCGGTTTCAGCTAGCCGCGGTTGCATTTGTTCCACTGTTGATCCGCCAGGAATTTCTGCTTTAAACAAATGGAAACTGCCAATACCGAGCATTGGAAAAATTGCCAGAGACAGCAAGATGATTCCCATTCCCCCGACCCATTGCATCAGGTTTCTCCAAAAAAGAATTCCGTGAGGCACGGCATCAATATCAACAAGGATAGATGCTCCAGTAGTGGTAAAGCCACTGGCACTTTCAAACAAAGCATCTATATAATTGGGGCAAATTCCGGTTAGGTAAAGAGGGAGAGCCCCAAAAGCCGACATGGCGATCCAGGAAGAAGCAACGATCGCAAAGCCTTCCCGGTCGCGCAGTTTTTCAATCCCAGAGGGGAATAACTTCCAGAATACGAGACCTGTTATAAGACCACCTACAAACGTCAGACTGAATGCAGTAGTTTCCGAAATATAACCTTCGAGAACCGGATGGTCGTAATACATGGAAACTCCTAGCGGAGCCAAGAGAAGGCCAGAAAGAAGAATTAGTAAAACTCCTACTACATTTAATATCGCTTGGATATTCATTGGAAGGGAAGAAAGGAGCGCTTGCGATCAAAGAGTTTTTCAATTTTTTCTATTGCCCCAGGGAGAGCGACTAGTATGACGGAGTCTCCAGCTTCCAGAGTGATTTCATCATTAGGAATCAGCATTTCCCCCTTCCTAAGAATGGCACCGATGATAGCTTCCTTTGGAAATTTGATCTTAGAAATTTGTTTGTCCACGATAGAGGAATCCGGTTCAACTCCAATTTCCATGACCTCGGCATCCTCGATCAGCTTAAATACCGACATTACCCTTCCTTTTCGCAGATGCTTCAATATGGCGCTGACAGTTATCAGTCGTGGGTTGATGGTGATATCCATACCAATGGAATCCAGGATAGGTAAATATTCTGGATCGTTGGTAATTACTAAGGCTCTTTTTGCACCATGCTTTTTAGCCAGTAAAGCAGAGAGGATATTATTCTCATCGTCATCCGAAAGAGCCAGAAAAAAATCTGCTTCCTTCATATTTATTTCATTGAATAAATCCATATCTGTTCCACTTCCATGCATAACAACAGTTCTCTTTAAAGCATCTGCTGCAATATGCGCTTGTTCTCTAGAAGGTTCAATGATGCGTACATCGCGACTTCCTTCTTCCAAAGCCTTTGCGAGATGAATGGCTATAGGGGTGGCACCATAAATGATTACTTTTTCAACTTCATTCAAGGTTTTATTAAGCATGGGGAGTAAAAAAGGTAGAAATTCTTTATCAACCAGCGTGTAAAACCTATCTCCTGCATGAATGATATCTTCATCTTTAGGGAGAACTAATTCCCCATTACGAACGATGGCTGCGATTATGAAGGACTCCATTAAAGCGATGTTGCGGATATCCTGTATAGATTTTCCTGCAATGGGAGCATTTTCTGGAACATCGAATTCGCGTAAAAGAACTTCTCCATCGGCGAATTCTGCAACGTTAACGACACCTGGAGTTTCAAGGAATTTCAGAATGGTTTCGACCATTATCTGCGGCGGGTTGATCGCCTGATCGATAAATAAATCTTGAGGAGACAGGATAGCACCGTTGGTGGTGAATTCCATATCACGCAAGCGGGCAAACTTGTTAGGCACTTTAAAACGGGAAGCAAGAAAACAAAGGAGCAGATTGACCTCGTCTTTTCCGGTGAGGGCAATCAGCATTTCAGTAGACTTTATTCCCGCCTTGACCAATACGCTGGGTAAACAGGCGTTGCCATGCATAGCCATAACATCGAGCGTATCTGAGATACGCCGGATTCGGTCAAGGTCCATGTCTACGATGGCTACATCATGACCTTCTTGCGAAAGTTCTTGGGCAAGATTGAATCCGACTATTCCCGCTCCAACAATGAGTATTCTCATACGACCTTATAAAGAAAGAGTCTCTACTACTATAATAAGAGGTTCTTGTTTATTTTTCCACCCAGTATGTTGGGAGTAGGTTATTTAGACTTATTAAGAAATCCCAGAAAATCGGAATCCTCAGACATTAGGAGAGTGGTATCAGTTTTTAAAGATTGTTTGTAAGCTTCCATAGATCTCATAAAGGAGTAGAACTTGGGGTCTTTATTGAATGCATCGGCGTAGATTTTTGTAGACATTCCATCCCCTTCACCACGAATGGTCTGTTCTTGCTTATAGGCTTCCGCAACTAAAATGGTTTTTTCTTTATCCGTTTCGGCGCGAATTTTGGTAGCTTCTTCCTTGCCCTCGGATCGGTATTCCATGGCAATTCGTTCACGCTCTGTGCGCATTCGATTGAATATAGAATTAGCAATTTCAGGAGGCAGGTCGGTTCGCTTAATTCTTACTTCAACGACTTCGAGCCCATATTCTGCGGCTTTTTTGCTTGCCTCCGTGGTTACTTTGGCCATGATTGCATCGCGCGTTCCCGTAACGATACTTGTTAAGTTATGTTGACCGATTTCAACACGCAATTCAGAGTAAACAATATCATCCAGCCTTGCACGAGCGCCTTGCTCACCACGGACTGTTTCCAGAAATTTCAAGGGATCGATAATGCGGAACATAGTGAAATTGTCGAGCAATAAGTTTTTTTTGTCTTTGGTTATTACTTCTGCAGGGGAAGAGTCGTTATCCAGCAACTGGTTGGAAAAATATTTAACCCGTTGGAAAAATGGAATTTTGAAATAAAGCCCCGGCTCAGTAATCGTTTCCTTAGGTTTCGATAGTTCTAGCACAATTGCGTTTTGCGTCATGTGTACCGTAAACATGGATGATGAAAGTATGATAATTGCTATAACGCCTGCGATAATAAATGAGTTTTGTTTCATGGCTATTATTTATTACCTCCCAAGATCGAGTTCTTACCTAAAGGAAGTATCGGCAGAACATTACCGCCTTTTTTATTTCCCATGATTACCTTATTTATATCAGGAAGAATTTTTTCCATGGTTTCTAGATAAATTCTTTTGCGGGTAATATCAGGGGCTTTTTTATACTCCCCATATTGTTGAAGAAATCGTTTGGCATCACCCTCAGCTTTTTTTATTTTTTCTTCACGATATCCCTCTGCGACTCGAACGATTTGCGCTGCCTGCCCACGGGCTTCAGGGATCACTGCATTACGATAACCCTGAGCTTCATTGATCATTCTCTCTTTATCTTCACGAGCACGAACTACGTCTTTAAATGAATCAGCAACTTGCTCGGGTGGATGCACGTTCTGAAGCTGAATTGTCACTACCTGTAGGCCGGATTTATATTTGTCGAGAAGGGCTTGCATCTGATCCTTTGCTAGCACCTGAATTTCTGCTTTACCTGTGGTCAGAGCCTCATCAATTTTTTTACTACCCGTGATCCCACGAATTACCGTTTCTGCTGAATCGCGAATCAGTTTATGAGGTCGGCGTACATTGAACAGATATTGCACCGAGTCCATAATTCGGTATTGAACAACCAAGTTCATGTCAACGATGTTCTGGTCACCTGTAAGCATTAATGATTCTGCAGGCACTCTTTGAGTGGGTCGCCCCTGTGCTGTTCGGAAACCAATTTCTGCACGCCTTACCTGTGTGATTTTTGGAGTGGCCGCATGTTCTATCGGAGAAGGGTATTTAAAATGAAGTCCGGGTGAATTGGTGCGGTCAAACTTCCCAAACCGGGTCACCACACCTTCTTCGTCGGGCTCTACGAAATAAAAAGTACCTGGGATAATCCATACTACCAGTAAAAGTAGAATAATGCCCCACAGCATGGAAGGTTTGAATTGAGGTATCTTAATTTGAGGAATATTAAAAGGTGGCTGAGGAGGACCTTCACCCTGTCCTCCGCCCCCTTGACCTCCTCTATTTTTAAACCTATCTTTAGGTTCTTTAGATTCGTGTAAATCGTCCCAGGGCATACGTTTTTTGCTTCCAAAAAAGATTATTAAATAGTCAAAACACTTGAATTTACGCTATCAGACCCCACCATTCTTGTCAACTCTTGTCAACCTCCAGACGGTGTTTGCCGACTAGCGTGTGTAATAGCCACATTTATTATTTTTGTGACATACACCCCTCGGAGGACAAAATTTTAGGAAGAATGTCACGTACCTTTCGAAAGGACGAACCGCCATTCCAATCGAGTGCGGCTCAAACAAAAGTGCGCTAGTTTGACAGGGGAAAGATTTTAAATTACCCTATAATTTACCCGATACGTTGGATTTAATTTCCTAATTAAAACTATATTGGAAGAGATAATATGCTTGCTTTTGTTTTAGACATTACCCAGAACAAACCCGCAAACTCTAAAGAGAATGAGAATGATGAGGTTAAGCAGTATATGGATTACCAGCGCAAGCTAAACCATATTAATTTGGTCAAGCACTCTTTGGATTACGCTAAAAATCAATTACAGGAAAATATAGATTCTTCCGAAAGCGAAAAACTATCTCAATTTTTGAAAAACATTTTTCCTATTTCACATCAATTTGCTGATGTCGAGACTCTTATGCTGATGCTAAGAAAGTTGATGAATAGTCATAACTCTTCTAATAACTGGTATCGCATGAATTCCTTTTATCACGCGGTAGTTTTTGAAAGCATGAAAGAATTCGTTAAATTTTATAATCTATTGTTGGTCGAATCTCCAGAAAAGGCAAAAGACCTTGGTGTTTCGGAGGGAACAGAGGTAGATTTCGAAGACTGGTCTTATCTTTATTTTCAAGACATGGATTTTCATATAGGTAAAAACCTGAGTTACACGCATTACCCTTTCGCGAAACGCAACAAAACCATTGAAGGGAAATGGCAAGAGAGAATTAACGAAGGTAAGTCAAAAGTAGAAGCTCTAAAAGCTATTCAAGCTGATTATGAAATAGATGATACGTCGATGAAGATTTTATTGGGACAAAAAATAAGTCCTCCAGATCTTGAATTGCTCTATACATCAGTAGAAAATCCCATTTATGAAGCTTTGACTGAAGTCGAAGATGGCCGTTGGGGAGTAATGGATGGCGAGTCATTGCTCGACCATACTTACTACATGGGGGCACATTTGAAAGTTTGGGAATGGAGAAAACGTGAGGAAGTGGAAGCAGAAACCGAAACGGTTATGGATCAGCTTACTAAGTCATCCAAAAAATAGGTTTTTCTTTTAGAAATAAAGAGAATTGTGAACGAGTATTACGGGCTAATGCTTTTTATAGATTAAACGCGGATATGAGCAGGAGAAAAAAAGTTTACAATTTATATTGAAAGTCATAATATGCCCCCCATGTTAAAGGTAGAGTGTTATTCATCCTCAAAATTGAATGAAAGACCGGTAGCTTTCTCCCTAAGTAATAGTCGTTACAAGGTAGAAGAGATTATCGACCGTTGGTATGGGGAAGGTTCGCGTTATTTCAAAATCAAAGCTGACGACGATAATATATACCTCCTAAAGTATGATGAGCGTACGGATCGTTGGGAGTG
>JAKUOQ010000120.1 GCA_022450865.1 Nitrospinales bacterium
GGTTAAAAACAAACCTTTTTAATAATTTTGAGAATGGCTTTTTACAAATATTTAAAATCTCACTCGGTAAAAAACCCTAATTCTGCCGCCATAATTGAGGGTGACTGCATAATTTCCTATAAAGAATTTTGTAAACAAATAGAATCTTTTGCTTCGGCGATTTCAGAATTACCTCTCCACCCAAAAAGTAAAGTAGGCCTTTTGTGTTTGAATCAGAAAGAATATCTCATCGCCCTGTTTGGCTGCTTATTAAAAGGAATTCCTGTTATCCCCTATAATTTTCTTTTGAAGCCAGAAGATCTGGTATTCATAACAAAGGACGCTTCTATAGATATACTTATTATCGATTCCGCTTTTGTAAAACCTGAGATTATTCCGTTTTTTAATTTTTTCCCAAACAAAATACTAGTCGGTTCAGCCGAGCCCAATCAAGTTGGTGAAGGGACACAGCGATTTAACGATTTTTTAAAATGCGGAACAAAAGAAAACGCATTTGTAAAACACAAACGAGAGACGGGAATTCCCGATGTCATCCTTTACACTTCGGGAACAACCGCCAAACCAAAAGGGGTAATGCTTAACGAAGATCAATTTGATGAAAATTGCACTGGTTTTTTGGATCATCTGAATATTACTTCTGATGATAGTGCCATCGTTGCATTGCCATTATTCCATTCTTTTGGCAATATTATGGCTCTGGTATTTTGTAGAGTCGGCGCCACCTTGATTCTTCTTAAACAATTTCAACCTAAATCCATTCTGACTTCCATCGCAATTCACAAAGCTACTTTTCTTCCTCTTGTACCCACTATTTATTCTTTTCTTCTCGACCTTTATGCACGCGGAGATTATGACGTTTCTTCTTTGCACACTTGTATCTCGGGTGGGGCAGCGTTACCGAAAGCTCTTTTAAAAAAAGTGGAGGAGGTTTTGGGTGTCACGGTCATTGAGGGGTATGGACTTACTGAAACATCTCCAGTTATAGCGGTCAACAGGATGCGCGATGGAAGCATCCCAGGTTCTGTAGGCCCGGTATTACCAAACATAGAATTAAAAATTGTTGATGAATCGGGATCAGCAGTTCCGCATGGTCAGGCTGGAGAAATTCTTGTTCGTGGTAAGACAGTTATGAATGGCTATTGGAATCGTATTACTGAAACTAAAGAAATAATCCAAAAAGATGGCTGGCTTAAAACGGGCGACCTAGGTCATCTGGATAAAGATGGAAGACTTTATATTTCTGCAGGAAGGAAAAAAGACATTATCATCCGCGCGGGGGAAAACATATCACCTCTTGCCATCGAAAACGCGTTGATGAATCATCCCGCTCCGGCTGAAGTTGCGGCGGTTGGTCTTACGGATGATCGATTGGGAGAAAAAGTGAAAGTCTGTATCGTTTTGCGAGAAGGCGTTGACGCAACGGAGAAAGAACTTAAAGAGTTTTGCAGGAAAAATCTGCCCGCATTTATGATTCCCGATTTAATCGAGTTTCACGAGTCATTTCCTAAAACGGCAACGGGAAAAATAATTAAAGACCGGTTGAAATAAAAAAAGACAATTTAATTCAAAGGAAACTAAAAATTTAGCTACATCCAGTCCCCCTCCTTATAGAGGGAGGGGGTCTTAAATGCTCGACTGAAAACCTTTAGGGTTTTACAGTTTAAATAGGGTTCAGCTCGCGCAACGGAACCCGAAAAGGTCAATCCGGTAATCTACTACAAAACCTTTCCTGGCTGCAGACCTTTGACTGTCCGCGTTGCTTGCCCAAGATCCTCCACGAAGGACTTTTCGCACCCCACCACCTTTTCTATCAGAAGGATTCGTGCGTTTTGGTCCTTTAGGATTATCTTTAGGGCTATTCTTATAATATTTGTCATCCATCCAATCTGTCGTCCATTCGTATACGTTTCCCGCCATATCATGGAAACCCCATGAATTAGCTGGAAATGAACCAACAGGTGCCGTATTTGGGTAGTTGTCGGAAATATTTTTTGCACTGATATTCATGTCACAGGCACTATCACACAAGTTGGATTTGCCGTTTTCGAAATCATTTCCCCAGTAATATTCAGTGTTAGTCCCGGCACGTGCCGCGTATTCCCATTCTGCTTCCGTGGGTAATCGTTTTCCTGCTTTGCGACAAAAATCATTTGCCTCATGCCAAGTCACCCTTTCAACAGGTCTATCAGCACCCTTAAATCGTGCTGGATTGTGACCCATGTAAGATTGAAATTGCCTTTGTGTAACTTCGTGCTTATCAAGTTTGAAACTTTTCAAACAAACTTCATGGACAGGCCTTTCAGAGGCGGCTCCTTGATTGCTCCCCATTTTGAAACATCCGCCTTTAACTTCTACCATTTTTACTGGGCCTGCGGTCCCTTGCATATCGATCAACTTATCTTCAACTTTTACGTGCAACTCGGTTACATAATCGTAAACCCGTCGTGGTACGCCCTTGTATTTAAGCTTGGCGTCCTTATGCGGAATAAGCAGCATTTTTCCTGTTTTCAAATTGAAGAGACGGTAATGCAGAATAGGCTTAGCTTTCTCTCCATCTAAAAAATTTCTCATATTGTTTCTGCCATCGTCTGGAGTGAAAACATTCTCATCAACAATCTCAGCTTCAAATGTTTCTGAACTATCAGAGAGTGTCACCACAACTATATTTCTTTTGATGACTTTCATAGCCCTAATACGATCCACCAAAGCTTTGGTTTCTCTATATTTCTTTAATCGAAATTTTGTTTCGGCTAATCCGCGCATAATACGCCAACTATCGGGATCCATCTTAAGTGCTGAGGAATAATGTGCTTCTGCTTCCTCAATTTTCCCATCTTTAAAAGCCATATCCCCTTTGGAAGTTTCTTCTTGTACTCCTGCAAAAATAGAAACAGGAAACAAAATGAAACAAATTATGCTCCAGCTCAATATATTATTTTTTGAAAATATACTAAAAAACATGACAAGCTTGCTCCTAAGAACTTTTCAATATTTAGTTAATATTCGGAATTATTTCAAGGCCTATTCTACTAGAAACTTTAAAATGCTCACAAACATTTTATCTTTATTATTAAATAATGTTTATATTCAAATTATAAAGAGAATATAAAGATTTATTTTACATATAAATTAAAAAAGGGCCCAATTAAAAGACTAAGCCCTTATAAAAAATGAATTAATTAAGTATAAACATCTTGATAGGAATTTGCTAATTTCTCTTGTTTTTCTGGGGGGGTTTTTTAGGCTCAAGAGGGAGGTCCTGCAAATTTTCATTCTTTTGGTTTTTTTTCTTCTTCAATTCGTTCCAGTTGGAATCGACTTTTTTCTTATTATGCCGTTCCCGCTTTGGAAAATAATCAATTTCATCAATCACTAGCAGTTTGCCTCTCAATCATAGATTTGATTCGACTAATTCCCTGGCCCCGCACACCAAGCTCTATAGCACGGTTCAAATGTTCTAGGCTTTTTTTAGTTTGGTTTAAACTGGAGTATATCATAGCTAGATTAGCATGCCCTACACCATAATTTGGGTCAATAAGAACTGTTTTTTTAAGCATTTCTATTGCTTCCGGTCTTTTATCTTGGGCGGCCAGAACTTGAGCCAACGAATCGTAAGCAAACTTATTCATTGGCCAGCTTTGAATTGCTTTGCGTAACATTTTTTCAGCTCTAACCAAATTCCCCAGTCTTGCATAGTTATTTCCGACTATAATCAATGCAGGACTTAGCCCAGGATTAAAATTTAAGGCCATTCGTAAAAACTTATTTGCTTCTTGAAGATTACCCT
>JAKUOQ010000121.1 GCA_022450865.1 Nitrospinales bacterium
TTAAAAAACACCATATCCAAATTAGGAAAAGAGAGCCTTTTTGAGATACTTCATCTAATAGGTTCGCAGTTAAAAGAACTTTATGGTTGCAAGATGGTAAGGGTCAATCTTGAAGATTTATATGAGGGGATGCTGGTCTGCCAATATGTAACCGGGCAAAGTCGGCCAGAGCCGATCACTAAATTTATTTCCCCTGAAGCATCAGTTATCTCTCAAGCTTTTTTAAACAATGAAATCGTCCTATCCTGGAAATTACCTGAGGGATTTACAAAAATTCAGGATCCTTTCGAAAAATTATCGGGAATTAAAGCCACAGCGGTTTTCCCCATTACCCATCAGTTTAAACCAATTGGAACCCTAAGTCTTGATCGTGGAGAAGAAGGAGAGTTTCTCAATGAAAAACAACAAAAAGATATTTCTAATTTCCTTTCAGAAATCAGTGGAGTGCTTGATAGAGCCAAACGATTTCATCAGAAAATATCTTTTTCTCGTCATTTAGATTTAGCTAGAAAAAAGGAGGCTGCATGGAGAATGATGCGTTCTGCTGTTCAGCTCATAGATAAACTTACTTTGGCCTCGGTTTGGGTACCCTCTTCAATTCAGAATCCCAAATCAATAATTCAGGAGCCTAACGACCGAGTAGAAATCTTTGCAGCATTTTCAAAAAATAAAGAAGATGCTTTGATTTACAACAATCGAGAGCAAATTAATATTCATAAAAAAAACTTGATTAACCGGATTGTTGTCTTTGATAAATCTTCAGGACTGAAAGCTAAAGATCCAAATCAAAAGGCTGTCTATATCGAAGATATAATGAGCAAAAGCTTCAGTCGCAAATCGGTGGCACAACAAATCGATCTTGTCTCATTGTATCAGGTACCCAAAATAAATACAGAATCAGGCCAAATATTTTGTGTTATAAATTATTACACCAATACCCCGCACAAGTTCACAGATTTTGAAAAACGGCTTCTGGAAAACCATGCTTCTATGGTTGAAAAATTAATTCTAGAAGAGAACCCAGAGCATATTGAGATAGAAGTATTGGGTGAAATTGAAGAATTATTGTCAGACACATCTGACGCACTTCAACCTTTCCTGCAAAATATTCTTGCAAAAACTTCTGAATTAATCGGTGCTGATTCGGGGACGATCTCCATATCAAAAATAATTGATGGTAGGCCTTGGCTGGTCATTGAAGATGAAGCGGGGCAATTGGTTGGCGCAAAGTCTAGAGGTTGGATGAAAAGTAAAATACCACAGCTCCCAGTAGGAGGTGAAGAAATTGCTTATGTTCATAGATCTTTGAATGGTTATGTCGCCCATACTGCTCGCCCTTCGATAATTAAAAATGTAGAAAACGAAAAAAATGGATTCTATAAAAGCCTTTCATCTCAAATCAAATCAGAATTAGCAGTTCCAATTATTCATGGTAACCGAGTATTGGGGGTTATCAATCAAGATAGCTTTCGAAAAAATTTCTTCACCCAGGAACACCAGAAAATTCTGCAAATCATTTCCAGCTTGATCAGCCCAAAAGTCTATAACCTCAAACAAATAGAAATTTTAAAACAAGAAATAGGCCAACTACGTCAAGACATTGAATATCGAGATCCGAAAGTTTCTTCCTATCATTTTGGAAATGTTATTGGTAAAAGCCAAAATGTTCATTCACTGGTTTATCAAATCCAAACCGTTGTGGAATCTATTTGCAATCGTATGCTAAATTGGGAAAAAAGCCAGTTACAAGAAACGGTCACCGGTTTACCCTGCCTCCTCATTCATGGTCAGACTGGTTCAGGAAAAGAATTCTTTTTTAATAATATCTATTCACATCTAAATGAAAACTTTCAAAAGGAAAAAGGTTCAACCTTTAAATTACCCTTAAAAAAAACAAATATTGCTGCCTATAGCGGAGAACTTACTTACAGCGAATTATTTGGCCACAAAAAAGGTGCGTACACCGGTGCAGAATTCAACCGGCAGGGGATATTAGAAGAGGCCAATGGAGGAATCGTTTTCCTGGATGAAATAGGTGATGCAGATCCGAAAACACAAGTGCAACTTCTTCGGTTTCTTGATACTGGAGTTTTTATGCGATTGGGGGAAAATCAACCTCGTTACTCAAAAATTTTCCTGATTGCAGCTACAAATAAAGATTTGAAGAATGAAATTAAGGCTGGAAGATTTCGAGAAGATCTTTATCATCGTCTGAGCGCATTAAGCTTTCACATTCCCAGCTTGAATGATCGCGTTGAAGACATTGAAGATCTGGCCACTCATTTTTTGGGAATTCTTTTTAACAGCTATAAAAAGGAAGGCAGTGACAATCCGCCTCAGTTAGAAGAAGCAGCTGTAAACTATCTCAAGCAACATCATTATCGAGGAAATGTAAGAGAGTTAAAAAATATTCTTTTAAGGGCCATGCTATTTAGAAAAACCCAATCTATCACAAAACAGGAAATTATCTTCGCTTGCAACCAAGAGCCTGCCATCAAAGCCCCTAATCCTCATCAATTTATAGAAACTATGCTCGATCAATTTGATAGTGGAGAAGCTAATTTCTGGTCAGATATTCATCAGCCTTTTAAAAATAGTTTGATGACACGTGACACAGCAAAATCTCTCATATTAGCGGCAAAAGAAAGATACCAGACCAATCTTCCGGGCCTTGCAGTTAAACTAAGGGCCTGCAAAGATCGTAGTCATATTGAATCTGATGAAAGGAAAAAGTTTCTTAGCTTTAAAAACTTTCTGTATAAAACTGTTAAGATATCTACAAATTAATTATCAGAAAAATTCTTTATAAGCATCCAAAATTTGATTTCGCAGAAGGGATTGCGGGGCATCCGTCGGATTTTCGAGGCCAGTATCCTAAACCCCTTTATTAAGCCTGAATCTTCCAAACCCACATCAGCATAGCTCTCAATGAACGTTGACCTACTTGTATAATCTGCTAAACTGAATACAATATGTACGGGCACCTGAATTCTCTGGGGATATCCGTATACCCTTCAGGATATCGCCAAAGCAAATAAACACAAAAATGATTTTTTAAAAAATCTTATTTTTTTAATTCTTAAAATAAAAATAAAAGGAGCAATACATGTCAACCACTGCCGTCTCTGAAAAATTCAAAGTAAAAGATCTCTCTTTGGCTGATTGGGGACGAAAAGAAATAATTCTGGCACAAAATGAAATGCCAGGTCTGATGGCTTTGCGGGAAAAATATGGTGCAGAAAAGCCTTTAAAAGGTGCTCGGATTGCAGGCTCCTTGCACATGACTATTCAAACTGCCGTTTTAATCGAAACTCTTATTGACCTTGGGGCTGAAGTTCGATGGGCATCCTGTAATATTTTCTCAACTCAAGATCATGCTGCAGCAGCCATAGCGAAAGCCGGGATCCCTGTATTTGCCTGGAAAGAAGAGACCGAAGAAGAATATTGGTGGTGTACTGGTCAAACCCTGTTATTTGATAATGAACAAGGACCCAACATGATTCTCGATGATGGCGGTGACTTAACGGCCTATGTTCATGAGAAACACCCCGAATTACTTGCAGAAATAAAAGGAATCACTGAAGAAACAACCACAGGAGTCCACAATCTTTATAAAATGATTGAAAAAAATACCCTGAAAATTCCAGCCATGAATGTGAATGATTCTGTTACAAAGTCTAAATTTGACAATCTATACGGATGCCGTGAATCATTGGCAGATGGAATCAAACGCGCTACTGATATTAT
>JAKUOQ010000122.1 GCA_022450865.1 Nitrospinales bacterium
ATTCAACGAGGCTTTAAAAAGCGAAATACAACAAGTCATCAGCAAAGATATAGAAGCCTGCATTGAAGAAATTAAATAATTCATCTCTCTTCCTAAACAATCATGATCATAGCGAGTAACTTAGAAAAATCTTTTGGGCCTCAGGTTCTATTTAACAGCGTGTCATTTCTAATCAATCCAGGTGAACGAATTGGTTTAGTGGGCAAAAATGGTACAGGCAAATCAACATTGTTCAAAATGATTCTGGGGAATGAAAAATATGACTCTGGAACCCTTTCAACCCCGAAAGGATATCGAATTGGAGCCTTAGAACAACACATCCATTTCACACAACCCACCGTTCTCAAGGAATGCATCGAAGCCTTGCCCGCTGAAAAACAATGGGACCATTACAAAGCTGAAATAATTCTTTCCGGACTGGGGTTTTCAGAGAAAGATTTTAAGAAAGATCCCAACACTTTTAGTGGGGGTTTTCAAGTACGCATCAATCTATGTAAAGCGTTATTGGCTGACCCCAATATGCTTTTATTAGATGAGCCAACCAACTATCTCGACATCCTTTCGCTTCGCTGGCTTAAGGAATATCTGAACAAATGGCCGGGTGAAATGATTTTGATCACTCATGATCGTGATTTTATGGATAAGGTCACCACTCACACCCTGGGCCTGCATCGCAAGCAGGCTAAAAAAGTTAAAGGGGGCACCATAAAATTCTATGAAATGATTATTCAGGAAGAAGAAACGTATGAACAAACCCGAAAAAATCTGGAAAATAAACGTAAAGAAATGCAGAATCTGGTGGACCGGTTTCGGGCCAAAGCTTCAAAAGCGACGATGGCTCAATCTCGCTTAAAGATGATGGAAAAAATGGGAACCATGGAAAAGTTAAGCACTGAGAAAAATTTAGGTTTCCGATTCAATCATCTCCCCTGTCCTGGAAAAACCATTATGAATGTCAAAAATCTTTCTTTCGCATACAATGGAAAACCTGAAGACAATATTTTTTCAGACATCACGTTTTCTATTGGCCGGAATGATCGCATAGGAATTATTGGAGCCAATGGTAAAGGCAAATCTACTTTATTAAATTGTCTGGCCGGGGAATTAACCTCAACTGCGGGAGAAATCATTCCACATCCTTCAGCCAACTTAGGTCATTTTGGTCAAACCAATATCGATCGACTCGAATCCCAGAACCAGGTACTTCAAGAGATACTCCGCTCTAACCCAAGCCTTTCGCTACAAGCCGCACACAGCATATGTGGAGCCATGATGTTTGATGGGGATATGGCAAAAAAAAAGGTGAGCGTACTATCTGGAGGAGAAAGAAGTCGTGTGTTACTTGGCAAAATAATTTCACACCCAACAAACCTTTTGCTGCTGGATGAACCTTCTCATCATCTCGATGTAGAATCTATTGAATGCTTAATCGAAGAATTGAGCGATTATGCTGGTGCTTTAGTAATCGTAACCCATTCTGAACTGATACTTAAAGCTCTGGCTAGAAATTTAATCATATTTCACCGAGGTCGAGCAGAATATTTTCATGGCGGTTACGAAGACTTTCTTGAAAAAGTCGGCTGGGAGGGAGAACCGGTCACTGAGAAAAAAGTAAAAACTAAAATGAATAAAAAGGAAGCCCGAAAATTACGCGCATTGGAGCGCCAAAAAGCCCAGGTCGATGGCTAAACCTGCTCAAATTTTTTTCTCTAAGTATTAGACACCCGATGCGCTTGTCCATTGAAAATTCTGTATTGGATGCACAGGGTAAACAGTAAAAAGTGGGGTGTTATAAGGTACCATTGCAGATTCGGTATCTGAATTTAAAATCAGATGGATATTTGCAAAATTAAAACTCAAACCTTCCTGCCAAGCTTGTGATGTGTTTTCAGCATAGGCAGGTACCTTATCTGAAGCATGACTACGTACCATCATCCCCGAACCACCTTGCAACCCATACTCATATAGATCTGGGGCTCCCTGGATTAGGATTGAAACCTGAGAAGCATCGAACCATATCTTGAAATTAGCAACTAGTTGCACATAGGGGCCCAAAGTTCCTGTACGCTCCAAAACTGCACGCGGATATGCATATTCGAATGGCACTTCTGGAGTTCCTGGATAGTCTGCAGCACGAAACTCCTTTTCCTTAATTTTCGACACAGATAAAAATAAAAGGTTTGGGTCGTCCAAAGGAATATCCAATATCTCCCCATCCTGATAACTACAAATCTTTCCCATTTCAAATCCAAGCGGAAACGAATAACCCATCTTTGCATAATAGGCGCGCATACCTGCATCCAAAGGATCTTCCGGTGTTCTGCTGATTTTTAAATCAAAAGGCATCATCAGGTGAAAAGCATTGGTCCGGGAGTTCATAAAGGGAGCACAGGCTCCGGGAAATTCTTTTTGCAAATCTTTATTATTCGGGTCAAATTTTCTCGCACCTCCACCAAAATGTTGGGCGGTTTTAGACTCCTTACTCAAACCAAATTTATTCTGATAATAGGCGGTAGCCCGCTTCTGGGCGATGTCCAAAAAATATTCCGGTGCGTCACATTGCACAATGAGTTTTTGTTTGTCCTGCGCTCCACTTTTAGTAGGGCGCATAGCTTCATTATAGATCCCCAGTTCTGCTTCAGTTTTTTTAACGTCTTGGTCAAGCTGTCGGGCAAGTTGCGGGTCATTAAATGAAGTTTTTTCGAGAAGGCCTACTGCCCGTTTCAACATCTCCAATTTCATATTGTAGCGTTTGGGCTCTTCTGCCAAAGCCTGAACAGTAGCCATTATGAGGCTGAATTGTTCCTCAGGTAAAAGACCTGATTTTTCAAAAGCATCTTCCTTGATGAAATTTAGCGCCATGGGGCCAAATGCCTCTTCGCGGCGTAGTCCTAACGTTAAAAGATAATTCAGGTGTGCGCGTGCCTCGCTTGTATCCAAAAAAACCTCCAAATCGAAGATAGGGTTTTAAAAAGTTCCCTATTCTGACTGGAAATCTCCCGCTTAACAAGAAAAAATCTTCGCCAGTGCCGCGTAAATAGTGAGGGGTTGCAAAAAGGCTGGAAATGCTATAAAACACCCCCTAATTCTACTGGGTTGAGTTTGCTCAAGAACTGATAATGCAGAGATTTAAGTATGGAATTCACGATCAATTTCGATGACATGAACTGGGTAGCAATTGGACCCGAGTTTATTATCCTTAGCACTGCCTTTGTAATTCTTCTCGCGGGGCTAAAAAAGGAATTGAACCGCAACAACATCTTATCACTGTTCACTTTCGCAGGAGTTGGCTCAGCTGCTGTTCTCACGCTCATTCTCTGGATCGATGCCCCAACAGTAACAAACAACAATAATCCAGAAATATTCAGCCACGCCCTCATCAACGACCGGTTTTCCCTCACATTTAATTTAATCATTTTAGGCATGGCCCTATTTCCAATTTTTGGATCAGTTCGTTACCCTCAAGAGGATCATGAAAATAAAGCAGAATATTTTACACTGCTATTAATGGCTATTGCGGGCATGATGTTTCTGGCTAAATCCGGTAATCTAATTACCGTATTTTTATCTTTGGAGTTGTTCTCCATCTCCCTTTATATCCTTTGTGGGTTTTCAGCCAAACACGGGACAGGAAAAGAAGGGCCAAACACTGCAACCAAACTGAACTGGGCAACGGCATCATCGCAAGAATCAGCTGTCAAATATATGCTGACCGGGGCATTTGCTTCAGCTGTTCTGG
>JAKUOQ010000123.1 GCA_022450865.1 Nitrospinales bacterium
GCATTCGTTGATAGATCTGTTGCGAATAGACTCGCCTGCGCTATAAATGCATCGTTTTTTTGCGCATAAAAGTAATTTTTTAAATAACCTTGTAGTCCTTCAAGGTTCAGATGTTAGCCATATTCGTACAGTCCTTCGGCTAACGGTGGGAGATGAAATTGAAGTGCTTGATGGTGAGGGCACTCTCTATTTAGTTAGACTTTCAGAGTTTAAAAAAAATTTAATTAAATGTGAAATTTTATCGTCAAAAAAAATTGATACCGAGTCTCCTTTAAAGATCCACCTTGGGCAATCTTTAGTCAAAGGGAATGGGTTTGATATAATTTTGAGAAAAGCGGTGGAGTTGGGAGCGCATTCCATAAGCCCTCTTTTAACAGAACGAACGGTGACAAAAGTTGATAGTGATAAAAAGATCATTCGTTGGAAAAAAATTGCGGAAGAAAGTTCTAAGCAGTGTGGTCGTAGTTCAATCCCTAAAATTTCAAATAGTATAGTCAAGCTCGAAACATTTTGCCAACAGGCAAGTGATTCCGATTTGAAATTGATATTTTGGGAGATGGAAAATAAAAAAAGATTGAGAGATATTAACCCTGAAACAGCGCCTCGCTCTGTAAGTGTATTGATTGGCCCAGAAGGTGGTTTCACTCAAGAAGAGGTCAAAACAGCTCGCAGCTATGGCTTTCATTCTTTGAGGTTGGGTCCGAGAATATTTCGGGCAGAAACTGCGCCGCTGGTGGTTTTGTCAATACTACAAGCTGAATGGGGAGACATTAGGTGAATAAAAAGGTGAATAAAATTCAAATATAATGTGTCACTAAATTTGGGTGTTTTAATAAAACAATCCATCCTATAATGCAACGAATCATAAAAATCTTCGGCTAAATAAATGGTTTATAAATGCAAACTTAAGATTTTTGAAGGGCCTTTGGACCTGTTGCTCCATCTTTTAAAAGAACAAAAGATGGATATTTGCGATATTCCCATTGCAGAAATAACTAAGCAGTATATGCAATATCTTGAGATGATGCAGGAATTGAACTTGGAACTAGTGGGAGAGTATTTGGTCATGGCTGCTGAATTAACTCGGATCAAATCCAAAACATTATTGCCATCTCCTGAAATGAGTGAAGAAGGTGATTTTGGGGGAGGGGAAGATCCTCGTTCCGAACTGATGCGTCGGCTACGGGAATATCAACGTTATCGCGATGCGGCATTTGAGTTGCGAATGAAAGAACACGATCGACAGCAGATTTTTTCAAGAGGTGGGGAAATTGAGATTGAAGAGAACTCGGAAACTCCCGAATTAATGGATGCTACCGTGTTTGATCTTTTCACAGCCTATCAGAAAATCCTAGATTCGAAATCCTTTGAGAAAGATTATGAGATTGAAATTACTGAAATGTCAGTCACCGATCGAATGCAGTATATTCTGGATATATTGAACTCTTCGGATAGTGTTACTTTCGAATCATTGTTTACGGTTTTAAATAGTAAGCAGGAAATTATAGTGACCTTCTTGGGTATTCTTGAACTGATGCGCCTTAAGTTAATGCGAGTGCAGCAGGGCCAACATTTTGAAACCATCCGGATTTATAAATCAGCAGATCAAAAAACTCAGGATAACATTTTACAAGAGTATCACCGTACTTTAGATGAGGATTCTTTAGAATCTACTTGAGGGTAAGGTTTTTCTGCAGTCCGGTTAGTTTATAAGAGAATCAAATATTAGGAAACTACCAAGATTCTACACGTTAGATCTATTTAAGAGGGTTTATTTGAGACTCTGAGGTTACAGCGAGCGTCTAATTAGTTTCCAAGATATAAATATACTTCCCCCATTTAAGCTTTAATCGTCTTCCCCTGAAATTGAACTCTTATATATTTATGTGTTCTTGGCATTGCATCTAGGATGTTCTGAGCTATAATATATAATTAAACAATAAGTTAATTGTTATTCACTATGATGCTTCGACAAATAAATGAAGATATCGCGGTTGCTCTGGAGAAGGATCCAGCAGCCAGAAATGCTTTAGAAGTTCTTTTTCTTTATCCAGGTGTTCATGCTTTGATAGCATATCGGGTGACACACTTGCTTTGGGGAATGGGGCTTAAGTTTATTGCCAGAGGCCTGTCACAATTAGCCCGCTTGATTACCGGCATTGAAGTCCACCCAGCAGCTATTATTGGTAAGCGATTATTTATCGACCATGGTATGGGAGTGGTGATTGGAGAAACATCGGAAATAGGTAACAATGTTTTTATTTACCAAGGTGTGACTTTAGGGGGATTAGCTACCAAAACAGGCAAACGCCACCCCACGGTCTTTGATAATGTTGTCATCGGAGCCGGAGCGAAGATTCTAGGGCCTATCAAAATTGGTTGTAATACAAAAATAGGTTCTGGTTCTGTAGTTTTGCAGGATGTGCCGGAATATTCTACTGTGATCGGCGTACCCGGCCGAGTTGTGTTTTCTGGTATATCTTCTGAAATGGAAGATGATGAGGGGCCTGAGTCTTTTCCTGATCCGGTTGCCCGGGCAATAGAATGTATGTTGGATCGTCTACCCGAAATGGAAAAGGAAATCCGCCAACTGAAGGAGACTTTAAATAAAAATGGCATAGTCTTGCCGGATTCATCCCCCATTGATGAAGTACCCAGAAAAAAGATTAACGGTTAGAATTAGCTATCTTAGTTTTATCTGCATATTTCCCCTCTATTATTTTGTATTGAAGTAATATTTTTATCCCATCTTACGAATGAAAAAAATTTATTTAGATAATAATGCTACCACTCCATTGCACCCTGAAGTTTTGGAAGCAATGTTGCCTGGGCTTCGGGAAAATTATGGAAACCCTTCTAGCATCCATTCTTTTGGTCGGTCTGCAAGAGTCCAACTGGATGAAGCGCGTGAGAAAGTTGCGTGCCTTATAAATGCCCATTCCTCTGAAATTATTTTTACAAGTGGTGGAACAGAGGCTAATAATCTTGCGCTATTAGGGGTGGCATTTAAAGATAAGGAAAAGAAAATTATAACAAGTAAAATTGAGCATCCGTCAGTTCTTAACCCCTGTCGACAGTTGGAAGAACAGGGAGTGGAGGTGCACTATCTTGATGTAGATGGATTGGGGCGTATTGATATGGATGATCTGGAAGCTCAAATAACCGAATCCACAGCCTTAATTTCCTTGCAACATGCGAATAGCGAAACAGGGGTTTTACAGAATATTAAACGTGCCAGTGAAATAGCCCGAAATAAAGGAATTCTCTTCCACACCGATGCCGTTCAAAGTGTTGCCAAAATTCCCTTCGATTTAAAGAATTACCCGGTCGACTTGCTATCTATTTCAGCTCATAAATTTTATGGTCCAAAAGGGGTAGGTGCGTTGTATCTTAGAAAAGGGACGCCCGCACTTTTTTCACCACTATGTGGTGGAAATCAGGAAAAAAAAAGAAGAGGTGGAACAGAAAATGTTGCTGGAATTATGGGCTTTGGAAAAGCTTGCGAACTAGCCACCGAGAATATGAGTGAAACATCCAAATTGGCAGATTTGAGAGATTATTTTCAAAATAGAGTCTGCGAACTGATTCCAAGAACGGAGTTGTGGGGTGACAAGGCGAACCGACTCCCTAATACTTTAAACTTAGGTTTTGATGGTGTGGCGGGGG
>JAKUOQ010000124.1 GCA_022450865.1 Nitrospinales bacterium
TAAGCTCCACAAAATCTATACCAACTCCTATCGGGTTGAGTTCATCTGCCTCAACAGTCACTTGTGCGGTCCAATTATGTCCATGCAGGTTTTCATATTTACCATCATATAATCGTAGCTGATGGGCAGCTGAAAATCCGGTTTTAACAGTTACATCATACATAGTGACCTCAATATCTAAAAATTAGTCAAGAACCACTGCCATACATTCCCGGGCTGTGTTCATCATCGTTGTTATCTCATCTTCGTTTATTACCAAAGGAGGAATAAAATAAATCACATCTCCCAGCGGCCTCAAAAAAACACCACGCTTTAAAGCTTCCAAATAAACTTTATAGCCCACCCGATTTTCAATTGGAAACGGCTGCTTGCTATCGTTGTTTTCTACCAATTCCAAAGCAGCGATCATACCTTGCTGACGAAACTCTCCACACCACTTTGAATCTTCTGCAATTTGCTGTCCCAATTCTTTCATTAGCCTTATCTTTGGTGTCAACATTGCCATAAAGTCATTTTGGCAAACTATTGCTAGGGTTTCATTAGCTACCGAACAGGCTAAAGGATTGGCCGAATAACTGTGGCTATGGATGAACATTTTCCAATTGTTATAATCATCATAAAAAGCAGAATAAATTTCTTCCGTAGTCAAGGTAACAGCTAAAGGAAGGTATCCTGATGTAATTCCTTTTGAAAGACACAAAAATGTTGGACGAATATCATGCTGACCGCTCACAAAAAGAGAACCGGTGCGACCAAATGCCACGGCAATTTCGTCAAAAATTAGATGTACCGAATGTGAATCGCAAGCAGATTGCAATTTCTTCAAATAAACCGGGGGATAAATTTTCATACCCGCTGCCCCTTGGACCAAAGGCTCAACAATCACACCCGCAATATTCTTTTGATCTAATGCCTTTTCCATAGGTTCAAAGCATTCGGCGCTGCAACTATCACGATTCAAGCCATAAGGACAACGAAAACAGTCTGGCCCTTCGACTTCTAGATTGTCCAACAAAACTTTTTCAAACTTATTTCTGAAAATATCCAATCCACATACTGAAAGTGCACCAAGTGTTTCACCGTGGTAACCTCCTTTCAAATAAATAAAGCGTGTCTTGTTTTCCTTTCCAGTCTGCTGCCAATATTGCAAGCTCATTTTTAAGGCAACTTCAACCGATGTCGAACCGTTATCAGAAAAGAAAACCTTACTCAAATTCTCAGCAGAGGCTTTTATCAGGGAAGAAGCCAAATCAATTGCCGGCTGATGCGTTATACCCGCAAACATCACATGCGCCATTTTTTCCAACTGGCTATTCAATGCCGCATTGAGTCGGGGATGATTGTGGCCCAACAAGTTCACCCACCAGGAAGAGATCGCATCTAAATAACGTTTTCCCTGCCGATCAAACAAGTAGACACCGTCTGCCCTCTCCACCATTAAAGGTTTTATGGTTTCGAAATCTTTGTGCTGGGTGCAAGGGTGCCAGATGTTTTGGAAATCTCGGGCTAAATCTGATTCTGTTTCTCTATCCTGCATTATTCATTTTGTCTTAGAGGTTATAACGCGATGGAGAAAATTCAGGAATTTCATTTTTCCGTAGACCCTTGATAATTGATACCATGTAGTCTGCCTGGTTGGGTGTCTGCAAGATTCCATTACGGTAATGTCCAGAAGAATAAAAAATATTTTTATACCTCCCACTTCTCCCCATAATAGGCATCAAATCATTTGCAGCAGGACGCAAACCCGTCCACGATTCAATCAACGAAGCATCTTTAATGCAGGGGAGAATTTCAGCAGCCCGTTCAATAAGAGTATCAATCACCTTATCTTCAATGGAAGAGTCAAATCCTTTATCCTCCATAGTAGAACCAACTACAAAACCGTTTCCTTCTTTCCAAGGTGCAATATATGTCATCATACCGTGTATCGTGTAGTCAAGAAAGTGATCATCCAATTTCAAACGGCACATTTGCCCCTTAATAGGTTTTAATGGAAGATTTACATCCAGCACCTTTGCCAATTGCGCAGACCAACTGCCGGACGCCAGAACAAATTGATCCCCCCCCACTTTTCCCATATCTGTAATGGCCTGGGACACCGTAGAATCTTTTCGAACAAATCCGGTTACATTAGCTTCTAAAATTTGAACACCAAGTTTTCTAGAGGCCGCCATCAGCGAATCATGAAATTGCCGATTATTAACCTGCCCTTCTCCAACCCACATGATCTCACCACAATCTCTAGATAGAAAAGGAGCTTTTTCACGTATTTTATTCTCATCCCATATTTCATGAGGAATTGATTCCGTTTTAAAAAATTCTTTGCGTTCCTCCCAGCTATCTAGAAAAGAAGAGGATGGCATAAGTGATCCTGCTTTCGAAAAGTAAACAGGAACCTCGCTGACCGATGTCAGTTGCTCAATAAATTTAGGAAACTTGTTTAACGATTCGCGACAAAACTCGAAAAAGGGATCGGCAACCTTGCATTCGCAATAAGGAGCCAGCATTCCTGCGGCAGCCCGAGAAGCCTGCAGGGAATTGACAGGGTCTCCAAGAATTGCTACCCGAAGTTGTGGATCTCCCTGCTTTAAGAGATAGGCAATACTATGACCTATAACCCCAGAACCTATCACTACTATGTCGAAATCTTTATTATTCATACCCATATCTGTTACATATGTAAATCATGGCTCTTGCTACCATAAACAGGATTATGATATTTTAGAAGCCACTAATTAAAAAGCCAAATCCTTTAAATAGAAAGATGGGTATTTTGCCCTAAAAATAACCTTATGAGTGAAGAAAACGAAAAAGATACAACTATAATTGAAACCCGAGAAAAAGCGGGAAAAAGAGTGGATCCTATCCTTAAATATCTGGATGTTGAAAACACTGAGGTTGATAAAAATGTCATTAGAGAAAAATTCATTGATATTTGGGAATATGAAAATGGCGACAACCTATCCGAAGAAGAACAGCACATGTCTTTGATCGCATGCTTTATATACAATGCCCATAATGTTATGGATGAAGCCAATATCAGAATTGATAAAGCAAGGGCTTCCATTACCTCTGCATTGAGTAAATGGACTGAACCCAGCAGGACCAAGTTGATTGAGGAAGAGAAGGCATCTGAGAATCCTTTTAAAACTTTTGTGAAAAATCATCAACCGCAAGTAGACGATTCCTATACCTGGAGACACTTCCTTCTCGAACACAAAAAAGCAGATGAAAAACAATGGGTCTATAAAATGAAAAAGTGCTGGTTTGCTGAGTTTTTCATTCGTTTTGGGCGCGTTGACTATATCCAAACAGCTTGTGAGTTCGATAAAATTCCATGGGAAAACAGAAAAGAGTATGTGGATTTAAAGTTGACCAATCTTTTTGCTAACCTAGGAACTCTTTGCCAGTTCGACTACAAACCTAAAAAAGAATAGCACTCTCGAACAGAGTCTAATATCAAACCTATCGGATTGCATCCTCTTATCCATATGACCTTCAGGGGAAAGATGAATTCACCCTTCTAGAAAAAATTAAAACAAAGCAAACCCATTAATTACTATGATGTTCCAAAAATGGCAATGCAATCCTTCCTA
>JAKUOQ010000125.1 GCA_022450865.1 Nitrospinales bacterium
TAAAAAATCCCCCATGCCAAAACCAATCTCTAGGTTTAAAAGGTGATTGTTTCCAAATTGGCGTCGCCAATCCGGGGCCTCTTTAATATCAAGAAAGTAAGGGTCTTCCACCACAAAACTGGTAGAAGAGGGTCTGGCCGTCAGTAATCCCATGGCAAATTGGGCCTTTAAAGTTTATTCAATTCAAAGAATACTTTTTATTATCTCTCAATAATTGAAAAGCTTTGCTCAAGTCTTCAGTGGGAAATTTACAGATATTATTTTCACAGACGTAAACGATCGTCCGTCCATCGATAGTGGTTTTGTTTTCGAACACGGGAAAGGATGATTTTTTGTTTGGAGCAATATAGCCCAAGGTTTTATTGGGTATGAATTCATCATGCAACATTTGAATGATTGCATCTTTGTCTTTAGATAATTTTGGCCCCACCACAACCACTTCTTTCGATCTATCTAAATAAAAATCTAAAGCGATGAACATCTGCGCGAAAGCGTTATGGGAACGGCTCATCATTTCTCCTGCTAGAGTAAAAATAGCTTTGGCTTTTTCCCTATATGGTTGGTGCAGTGTGAAATTGAACAGCCTTAATAGATTGAGTGCTGATACTGCGTTACTGTTCGGGCGGGCATTATCATCAAATCGTTTATTTCGGCCAGGTAACAAACTCCCTTCTTCCGAAAAATAATAGCCCCCAGTTTTTTTATCCCAAAAAATCTCGTCTTGCTTCTTCTGTAATTCATTCGCCCAACTCAACCATTGTTCATCAAAATCTGATTCGTAAAGATCAATCAAACCTTGAATCAGGTAAGCATAATCATCGAGACTGGCGGTGAACTTGGCCTCACCTTCTCGAAACCTTCTCCCCAGCCTTCCTTTCTCATAAAGATTCTCTTTAATAAACTGTGCTGAATTTTGTGCGGCTTTTAGATATTCTTCATCCTGTAATACTTGCGCGGCTTTCGCCAGAGCGCTTATCATTAGTCCGTTCCAGGCAGTGAGAACTTTATCATCTTTAAACGGGCGTTCTCGTTTTTCCCGAACTCTTAATAATTTATCTTTAAGGGCTTTTACATCTGCACTATTACTTCTTGCCCAACTTATTTCTTTATTGAGGTGGAGTATATTTTTTCCAGTTTCTTCAAAATTACCACCGGAGGTTATGCCAAATATTTTATAGGCCTTTTGATACTCTTCCAGTGTTAGGAGGTTTCTAAGTTCTGCATCCGACCAGACATAATACGTCCCCTCCTCTCCTTCACTATCTGCATCTTCAGCCGAGTAAAACCCACCTTTTGGACCGGTCATATCTTTTAAAACATAATCAAGAACACCACGTACTACAGATTCGAAAACTTTGTTCCCTGTAACCTGATAACCTTCAAGATAAACCATTGTCAGAGCTGCCTGGTCGTAGAGCATCTTTTCAAAATGTGGAACCAACCAGATATCATCTGTTGAATAACGGTGGAATCCACCAGCAAGATGATCGTAAATTCCTCCTCGCGCCATATGCTTTAGCGTGGAGGCCATCATTTTAATCGCATGCTTGTCTCCCGTACGCTGGGCGATGCGTAACAAGAGGCGTAATTTCATCGTTGGTGGGAATTTGGGCGCTAGGCCAAAACCGCCATTTACTTCGTCGTAACTGATGAGAAATTTTTTATAAAAATCTTTCATCATTGTCTCGTCTAAAGTAACCGTTTTTGTTGAAATACGATCTCCTGCTTCAATAAATTTTCTAACAGTACTGCTCACCAATTTTATTTTTTCCGGTTGATCCTTCCATGCAGAACCCAATGCATCAATAATTTGAATCAGTTGAGCTTTTGGAAAATAAGTACCTCCAAAGACAGGAGTTTTTTCCGGGGTCATTATTACGGTTAAGGGCCAGCCTCCTTTTCCCGTCATTGCCTCCACTACGTTAATATAAAACTGATCGACATCGGGATGCTCCTCCCGGTCTACTTTTATGCATATGAAATTTTCGTTCAACAGTGCGGCAACCTCCTCATCTTCAAACGACTCTTTTTCTAGTACATGGCACCAGTGACAAGTCGAGTAGCCTATGCTTAAAAAAATGGGCTTGTTTTGATCCTGAGAAGCTTGGAGTGCCTCTTCACCCCATGCGTACCAATGGATAGGATTGTTCTTGTGCTGCAGTAGGTATGGACTTTTCTCATGGATAAGGCGATTGTATGATTTTTCAGGAAAGGCCTCACCATAAAAAAAGAAGACCATTATTGCCATCAAGATTGGAATAAGTAGAAAGAAAAAACGCTGCATTATAATGCCTAAGAAATATAGTTTTATAAGGATCAGGTTAGCACAAATAAAACGGGAATTGAAAGGGAGGTATAATTAGAGATCTACGCCAAACCCTGTCAGGAATAACTTCTCACAATCGGTCAAGGTTATTCCGAAGCTAGGCATGAAGAAAATATATGAGGTAGAAATATCGAAACCAAATACAAAAGAATTGGCTAGGTAAACCGACTGCCTTTTCCGGTGAGTTGTTGTTGTGGGAGAAGAACTTCTTTGCCCTGACAACCTTCTATCTGACCAATTACCTGACAAGGGAGGTTGTGGGTTTTACAAATTTTAGTGATAGCCTCCACCTCATTTGTACTTTCGACGACTAGACAAAAACCTGTGCCCATATTAAAGACTTCAAACATCTCTGCTTCGCTCACTCCACCCCTATCTTGAATGAGATTAAAAATTTTATGTGCGGGCTGCGGGGTATCTATGACAAATCTAATATCATCAGATTCCACACGATTGAGATTGCAAAATCCACCACTGGTTATATGAACCATAGCTTTAAGATCGATTCCTGAGTCCAGCATTTCCATAACTGGTTTTACATAGATTTTTGTAGGCTCCAACAATGCCTCTCCCAAAGTCTGGCCAAGAAATTGATCGTACTCATTAACGCGAGATTTTTGTTCTTCGATGGTTTCACCCAACAAAACGCGGCGGGCCAATGTCAGACCATTAGAATGAACCCCACTTGATGCCAACCCAACAATCAGGTTGCCAGGTTTTATATCTTTTCCTGTATTGACCTTGTTGAGAGAAACATGGCCGATGCAGGCACCAATAAGGTCTATCCCAGAGATGATTTCTTTGATCTGGGAAATTTCCCCACCGGAAATACTGATGTTTGATTGCCGTGCACCTTCTGCCAAACCCTGGCCTAGTTGGTTAAAAACTTCAGGATTGGTATGCGAACAGGCAATATAGTCCACCATGCTGACGGGTCGCGCACCCACACAAATGACATCGTTCACATTCATTGCCACACAATCAATACCAATGGTGTCATACCGATTGAGAAGTTCAGCAACCATTATCTTTGTTCCCACACCATCTGTGCCAAAGGCAATGCCTTCACCGTTACCAAGGTCGATTACATTGGCAAAATAACCTATATCAGCAGCAAGCGGATAGCGATTACTA
>JAKUOQ010000126.1 GCA_022450865.1 Nitrospinales bacterium
CCAGTTTTATCAATAACAAAAGTGGCCCGCTCGATATATTTGACCATCTCTCCAAGATCCTCTTCTTCTTTAATGACCCCATATTGCTCCGTCACTTTTTTGTGTTCATCGGCTAAAAGAGTAAACCCAAACTGAAAAACCTCAATAAACTGCTGATGCGCATTGACACCATTCCAACTGCAACCTAGCACTTCTACCTCTCTAGTTTTAAACTTACGGTTCCACTCGTTGAAACCAACCATCAATCGCGTGTCTTCTGGGCTACTGTCCTGTCGATAAAAGGCTAAAACCACCCACTTTTTATCTTCAAAATCTTTCAGGCTTACCTTTACTTTTTCTTCAGCAGAAGGACTAGAGGCACCTGCCTTATAACCATAACAAGCCGGTAGTTCAAAATTAGGTGCGCGATCCCCCACTTCCAATTCATCGGGCATAAAAATTATCCTTTTCCGTTTGGGCAATCCAAAACATTAGCTTGCAAATAAATAACCTCTTTTTAACAGAGCCTGCGAGTTGCATGAATTTAAATTACCTAATTAATAAATCCAGATTAAGTTTTATTGGTCGCCAAATGCAGCTTTGAGTAAAGGCTCAACCTCACCCTTTGATTCCATCTCATCAAGAATATCTGTATCGCCATAGAACTTACCATCGATAAAAACTTTTGGTAGCGTTGGCCAGTTGGTCATTTTTGTAAGAGCTTCCCTTTTTTCAGGATCTTGAAGTGCATTAACAACTTCAAAGGGATACCCGTATTTATTAAAAAACTGGATTGTTTCTACCGTAAAACCGCATTGCGGTGCCTCTTTAGTACCTTTACCATAAATGATAATTTTGTTTGCAGCGATTTCTTCTTTAATTTGATCGTCTAATTCTGACATTGATAACTCCTTTTATGTTTTTTATAATTTCAATGAATGAAGTTTATAGCTACCTAACCTCTATGGGGTAGCTGTTTTTATTTCAGCGGCGTGAATTCGGCCATCCTGCATGGCAGGGTTCAAAGCATCTTGAACCTTCCTATGTCGATCCATGACTCCTAAATCCGCAAAAGTTGCCGAGGTTACGTGGATAATGAAATGATCCTTCATACCCGTCTTGTCCAAAACATTAACCTCCGCATCCGGGACTGCGGTTTTAACTAAATCAATTAAATCTGCAATACTAATCATCCTATTTCCTTTAAAAAAATATTTTTTGAAATAAATTTTAATATTTGATTCTAATTTTACCAAAAGGATTTATTGTTTTGACTCTATGGTAGATAATATTCTACTATAGAACGTCTAGCTAAAAAAATGGCTAAATTATTATAGATACTAAATTTAAAGTTCTTTTCGTGCCCTGCGTGCCCTGAATTACTATATGGTTTCAATATTTGACGAAATAAACCAAATTTAAGTATAATCTAAGAATATTTGAAGCTATGTATTGCTTAAAGGTCAAAGAGTTAATTTAAGGGAGAATTTAATGACAGTAGCCACTGATTTTGTAAAAATAACACCGAAAGCCAGCGAAGAAGTCATAAAACTGGTTAAAGCAGAAAATAATCCTGAAATTGGATTGCGACTGGCAGTTAAAGGTGGGGGTTGCTCAGGGTTATCTTATGATCTGCAATTTACCCCGAAAGAGGAAGGTGATACGATTATTCAACATGAAGGCTTTAATGTCTACATGGATGCCAAAAGTATGATCTATCTCAAAGGAATGGCACTGGATTATCAGGATGGATTACAAGGCAAAGGATTTGTTTTTGTCAATCCCAACGCAACCTCAACTTGCGGTTGCGGAGAGTCTTTTTCTATCACCTGATAAAATTCGTATTTCAAATTACTCAGGCTATGGCCTTAACCGTTTAGGTAAATGCGCGCATCCCTTGTGGATGCGTTTTTTTTTGAATTATGCAAATAGCTACTGAAACTAAGAAAGAAATTGACCAAGTCAGGAACAATTGTGGTTTTTTCTTTTTGGATGGATGGAGCATCCTCACTGCCAAAGGAAAGGAAACTTTCTCTTTTCTGCAAACTCAGACCACCAATGACGCGCTTCAGTTAAACGTAGGTGAGGGACAGGCCAGTGCAGCAACAGACCGCCAAGCACGCTTAATTGCTAATTTCTCCATCCACCGCAACTCTGCAAATGAAGCCTGTCTGCTATCAGAGGATTCACAAACTTTATACAATCACCTTGAATCTTATCATTTCCGCGAAGATGTAACTTTCGAAGTCATCGACCAAGTTTTATTAGCCCTTCAAGGTCCTAAAAGCATTCTAGTACTAGAAAAACTTTTCACAGCTTTACCCGAGAAACCGAATGCCATATTACAACTAGAATTGGATGGAAAACAAATAACCCTTATCAAAAAATCTTTGACTGGTGAAGAGGGTTTCGTGCTTTGCTTCTCTCCTAATATAAAAGAAGATTTTTTACAAAAAGTTTTATTTGCGAACACAGAAATCCAACCCTTAGAAATAAGTGCGCAGGCCCAAGAAACTTTAAGAATTGAAGCTGGAATTCCAGTCTTCGGAAAAGATATGGACAGTAAAAATATCCTTCCTGAAACAGGCTTGGAGCACTCTTCTGTGAGCTATAATAAAGGCTGTTATATAGGCCAAGAAGTTATTGCCCGGATTAAGACCTATGGCGCACCTAACTTTGCCTTAATGGGATTAACATTTGAAGGACCAGTCTCACCCCCGATGAACGGGTCGATCTTTTTTAAAGAAAAAAAAATAGGAATTACTAAAAGCTCCATCCGTTCTCCCTCAGTTGGTAAAATCATTGCCCTAGCCTATCTCCATAAAGATCATCGTAGCCCAGATATAGAAATGGATGTCATTATCGATAAACGTCCCTACAAAACTAAAACCTGCCTTTTACCTTTTTATCAAGCACCCACAAGAAAAGAGCATTCAAAGAAACTCTTGAATGAAGCTCTTAAAATATATAAAGAACAAGATAACTTGGACAAGCCCATTGCCATTTTAAGGGAAGCTATAGACATATATCCTAAGCATGCAGAAGCTTATGAGGCGCTAGGAGTTTTCCTTTCAAAGCAGGATAAACTTGACGAGGCCATTGCTCTTATGAAGCGCTTGGTAGAGATCAACCCGCAAGAAATCATGGCGCACACCAACCTATCAGTTTATTACATGAAACAAGGCAGGATTGAAGACGCAGAAAATGAGAAAGGTGAAGCTACTGCTTTACAATTCGAGCAGGCCGTGGAAAAAAATATGGCCAAGAAACTTAAGAAAAAAGCAGAAGAACAGAAAAAAAAGGAAATGGAAGAAAAAATTGAAATGTTCAAAAAGGTTTTAGAAATAGATCCTGTATACCAGTTAGCAAATTTTGGCCTTTGTTCTATCTACCTG
>JAKUOQ010000127.1 GCA_022450865.1 Nitrospinales bacterium
AACCTATTAATGATAATTTTATTCAATAAACCAACTATTTAGCATGATATCTTATCTCCTGTAAATTAACATGGCCTTTAAGAATCCATTACCTACCGTAGATATCATCATAGAGAATAAGGCAGGGATTGTCCTCATTGAAAGGGCAAACCCACCATTTGGGTGGGCGATTCCAGGTGGATTTGTGGATTACGGCGAATCTTTGGAAGATGCCGCCCGGAGGGAAGCACTTGAGGAAACGGGGTTAAGTATAGAGTTATTGGGCCAGTTCCATACATATTCTGATCCATCTAGGGATACTCGCCAGCATAATATTTCTACAGTTTTTATTGCCAAAGCCGATGGAATTCCCAAAGCTGGTTCAGATGCAAAACAAGCTCAGGTATTTATTACTCTGCCTCAACCTTTGGTGTTTGACCATGCCAAAATTCTGGAGGATTATTTTCAATGGTTGAAAAATGGAAGATCTGACAGAATTCAGATCAAACCTTAAACCTTAAGATATTAATGAAATGAAGAGTTCATTTCTTAAAAATTTATCTATTTTAATCTTAGGTGTTTGCCTAGTTTTAGTAAAAACGGACACCAGTGAGGCGATTTATGGAGAAAATTATTCCCAAATTATTTGGGGCTACTTGGAAAAACTTTGCGCGTTAGGGCCACGTAATCCAGGAAGTAAAGGTTATCTAAAGACTATCGAACTCATCCGTCGTGTAGGAGAAAAATATGCTGATCGAGTTGTGGAGAAACCTTTTTTGGTCCAAGTGTCCGAAAAGGAGAAGGTTCGTATGGTCAATTTAGAATTACAATTTAAAGGCACAGAAGGAGGGGCTCCTATTATAATTGGTTCCCATTTTGACACGCGTCCTTTTGCGGACCAGGAAATAGAACTAGAAAAGAAAAATAGGCCCATACTTGGGGCAAATGACGGCGGTTCCGGTACAGCCGTCTTATTGGGTCTGGCACATTTTCTTTCCGAACATCCAGTCCCAAGGCCCATTCACCTGGTGTTTTTTGATGGCGAAGATTATGGAACCAGTGGTTCTGGGCTAAATTTACTGGGTTCGACACATTATGCTCAAAGTCTCCTTAAAGCGGATCGAAGATCCTGGCCTTATTGGGTATTGATTCTCGACATGATTGGAGACAAGGACTTGCAGATTTTTAAAGAGACATACTCTTTGAAAGGAAGCGGTCGTTTTCTTGATCAGATATATTCTATTGCCGAAAAACAAAAAGTATCATCTTTTAAACCGCAGTCAAAATTTACCATTTTGGACGATCATTATCCATTCTACAAAATGGGCATTCCCGCTACACTCTTGATCGATTTCGACTATCCTTACTGGCATACTCAAGAAGATACTTTGGATAAATGTTCATCAGAAAGTATGTTTTCTGTATTTTCTGTGGTGACAGAAACGATTAGTAGCTTTAAGTCGGTGTTAGTGAGTGGAAGGAAGTGAGAACAATTTTTTCTTGGCATCATCGTTGAGAGGATCCATCTCGAGAATGGTTTTTAATTCCTTTTCAGCTTTTTTATATTCCTTCTTTTCAAGGTGAATTTCGTAAAGTTTCCAGTGCATGGAAAGAAAATCTAGGCCCATTTCTACAGAACGTTCGTAAGATTTTTGAGCTTCTCCAAAATGATTCATGGCGAATTGGGAATTGCCCAAGTTAAAATATGCAATGGCAAACTCTGGGTTCAAAGCCAATGTCTTTTTTAAATGCGGGATGGCTTCTTCCGGTTGGCCAAGTTTATTTAATACGGCTCCTAAATTAGAAAGAGCTTGTATAAAATTAGGATAGGCTTTAATTGCTTTTTCAAATAGGTTCTTTGCGTGCTCAATTTTTCCTGAACGAAAATAGTATCCTCCAAGATTGGACAAGGCTTCGGGAAAGTTTGGTTGCAATTTAATCGTTTTTTCATATTGGCGGATGGCCTCATCTTCCATCCCGAGGACGTTATAAGCAGCAGCAAGGTCGTAACGGGCCAGTGTAAAATTGGGGTCCTGGGCTAGAACCTTTTCAAATTCATCTATCGCCTTATTAGGGTCCCCTAATCCATTAAGATAGAAATTACCGCGATAATACATGGCTTCTTTAGAGTTTTTATCTTGTTGCAAAAGCTCTCTGAAACTGAATGTCGTTGCTTCTTTTAGGAAAGGTTTAATATTTTCAATGGGAATGGCAAGGTTAATGGATCGGCCTTCGATGGTGGCAATCCCCACAACTTTGTTATTTCGATCAACCAAAGGCCCACCACTAAATCCAGGGCCAAAAGCTGTAGTTGTGTAAATAAAGGGGATACTGGGCAAAGCTTGAGGGTGCAAACCTAAGACAAAGCCGTAAGTTTGGGCAACGATGCCTTCCATGATTCCATTATTTTCTTTTACGTTTTCTGATAAATATCCTAAGGCACTGGTGTAATCGTAATCATGGAGACTAGAAGACTCGCCTAGCTCTAAGGTTGAATATGCACCTTCTGTCAATTTTAAAATCGCAAAATCTTTTTTTCGATCAATTTTGTAAATCCCTGTCACATCTACTTGATTACCGTTTTGGAAATAGGCTTTGACGGAGTAAGCATCAACGAGTACATGGTAGTTTGTTGTGATAGTACCTTCGGGTTGAATTACAAAGCCAGATCCAGTTCCGACTGTTTTGCCAGCTTTGTTTTTTGCAACTAGCAAAACGACAGCACTTTTATTCACTTCATGTGCAATTGCTGGACTTAACCATCCAAATAAAATCAAAAGGATAGAGGCAAAAACAACATTTTTCTGATTCACAAAATTCATAATTGATAACACCAATGATTTAATAGATCTATCAAAATAGGTAGCAGGGATTTAATTTATCGATAATAAATTATAACAGATTTTTTAATGCAAATTTAAAAGGATAGGATTAAGTGCTTGGCGAGAAGAACAATTAAGAAATAACACGACTCAGCATTGCTGAGCCGTGTGTGCGAAAATTACTTAACGTTGAACATTACTTCTGTTGTTAAAGCGGGATCGTAGGGAACATGATTTCCTTTTGCAAATAAGGCTCGAATGGTGTGTTTCCCGGGTGTTAGATTTAATTTTTTACATTTCGAACCATCGCCCATGTGTATGTGGTTGGCATCTTTGCCAATCGGTTTGCTCAAATTTTTAGGAAGGCCTACGTCAACAAGAAGGTGGTGATGACCTTTTCCTTTGTGAACACCCATTTTTGCAGGTTCCACTTCCACTCCCGATGTTTCGAGACAGACCTTAACTGGGCCTGTGACCATGGCTCCCTTGGGTGGGCTGGTAATAGTAACGCTTGAAAGAATTTCAATAGATACCTTTGCTGTCAGAGC
>JAKUOQ010000128.1 GCA_022450865.1 Nitrospinales bacterium
CGAAAGACAAAACGAAGGGAACATTCCACTTGAGAAAAGGTGTAAAATTTCATGACGGGACTCCTTTCACAGCTAAGGATGTTGAGTGGAGCATAAGGCTTACTATGAAGCCTGAAGCCGAGGGATCAGATTTTTTATCGGGTGCAGCACGATTGAAAGAGCTAAAAGGAGCCCAAGATTTTATAGATGGAAAAACGAAAAAAATCGCTGGAGTAAAGGTAATTGATGATCATACTATAGTACTTGAGACAGCTGTTCCCAATGGTCAGTTTTTTGATGTTGTTGGGAAGGTGTACATACTGCCAGAACATCTTTTTACAAAATATTCATGGGAAGAATTACCCAAATTAGACTGGTTTTCCCCAGAGGTAAGAGTAGGTACAGGTCCCTTTAAGATGGAGGAGTTTGTTGAGGCACAGTATGTTTCCTACGTGGCTAATGAGAATTACTGGGCAGGCAGGCCTCATCTGGATCGGATAGTTTTCAGACTCTTTAAAGAACACGAAACATCAACGCTTGCCTTTGAGAAAGGTGAAATTGACGTGCTCTCTTTCCTGACTGCAGAAGAGGTAAAGCGCTTCGGAGCTAATCCAGAGGGTAATGTAATGTTACGAGGAACACCTTTAAGTCCAAATTACATCAACATTACTGACAAGCCCTACTTTCAGGACAAACGGGTTCGACAAGCTCTAAACTACGCCATTAACCGGCAGCAGCTGATAGATACTCTTATACCAGGAATAAGAGATCCAATGGACAGCTTATTTCCTGAAGGTCATCCAATGTACAATCCCAATGCAAAACGTTTCCCATATGACCCTGAAAAGGCCAGAGCCTTATTGAAAGAAGCAGGCTGGGACCCAAATCAGGTAGTCGATCTTTCCACCTACTACACCTCTCAGGAGGCTCTGGATTGGTTGGCCTTTGTTCAAATGTATTTAACTCGAGTGGGTATCAAAACGAAAGTCCGCCAAATGCCATGGCCTGACTTGGAAAAAGCAGGACAGGCAGGGGAACTCGAATTGTGGTTAACTGGATATTCAAGAGATGTTATTGGGGATCACATGGCATATTTTGGTCCTGAAGGCACCTGGAATTATGGAAAATACAACAACTCCAAGTACCACGATCTAATGACAAAAGCTTCCCGTAGTGGTGGAGACGAACTTAAGAAGATCTTTTTCGAAATGCAGGAGATTTTTAATGAAGAAGTACCAGCCCTCCCCTTTTGGAATAGGACAAAGTTTAATATGGTCAAACCAAAAGTCTGTAATATTGTAGAACCATGGACTGATCAGCACTTCGGATATCGAAATTTTGAAAACGTTTTCATTTGCGAAAATTCAAAGAATACTGTTTCAGTTCGTCCCAAAACTCCTAGTGGGCTTGGACATCCTGGTTACAGAAAGCCATAAATTAAGGCTTGTAGCTTAGATTCGTTTATTTAGGGGGGTGTATAGGTTTAAGTTTGGCCCCCCTTTAAAAAAAATATTTTTACGGAAAGGAAATAACAAAATTTTTAAATAGGCCAATACAATAATTCTGTATGCCGATTGCTAAGAACAAGTAAAGTTTAATAATTAAGTAATCGGGGAATTATTCACATACCTAAAGTCCCATTCAAACACAACCTGGGAATGACTTACCATTGATCAGCTTAAAGTCTGGTTTACTGTCTATGTCTCCAGTCCATCTGGATTTTGAACTCATGTAATGAATTGCCCAACCGCGACGGGGTTGCTTTGTCTTGTTTGCACCTGATCTGTGAACAATTAAACTGTGATGAAACGAGGCGCTGCCTGATTTCAGGAGAATTGGTATTTCCTTGAAATCAGGAAGATTTTTTTCAGGTATACACATATCTTCGCGGGTTCCCACCATCCACTTTTCACTGTGTTCAATCGCTCCCCAGAAATGACTTTTTGGGATCAACCACATACATCCATTTTGTTCAGTAACATTATCCAATGCTATCCAACAAGATATAAGCTCCATTGGTTCAATAGGAAAATACGGTGAATCCTGATGCCGAGTTTTTTCAATACCTCCAGGCGGCTTCATAAATAATTGATCACCAAAAAGTTTAATATCTTTACCTATACACTTCTTCACTAATTCAATGATTTTTTGATTTTTTGCAAAATTGAAAAAAAATGAATCATTCTCTGCTAAATCATTAATCTTTCTTAGTCTTGATGGATTGTGTGGATCGTGTTCAATCTTATGTCGAGGAAAATCAATTTCACCTGCTTCAATCCTGTCAATTATTGAGCAAATGGATTTGATTTCACTGGGACTGAATAGTTCCAAACTGGTGAAATATCCTTCATCTTTGAATTGTCTTACAAAATTCTCCATCACCATATTGTAATTATTCTTTTAATAAATCGCTCCAATTCTATGATTTTTAAATTGTTCCATTATTGAGCAATCTATTTAATTGATCAGGAAAAAAACAATTGGTATTAATCAACAACGATTAAAAAATTAATATTATTTTTGCTAATATGGGATTTAACTTGGTAGAAGATCTGCAATTCCCTTAAGACACTAAGAATGCAACACTTAATGACATGAATCATACCTGATATACATGGACACGACTTCCGGGATGGATTTTACTTTTGGCTACAGTACGAATGATGGGACTCCTCTCAACTAGTGTCCACTTAGCATTTTTTTCCAACTCTTCTAATTTCACCTTGAATTCATCAATTAGGCCATTATGTAAGAGAAAGACGATGTAGCCGCCAGACTTTGTAACACGAATTAACTCATCAAAACAGTTAGTAGGCGGGGGATGCTCCGGAGTAAATAGCCCTACACTGATAACTGCTTCAAAAGTATCTTTTGGGAATTTTAACTCTTCGCCAAGACCCCCAAGATGAAGTTCCTTATAAATATTCTTTTCTTTGGCTTCAGTCAACATACCAGATGAAATATCCATTCCGGTGAGGTTTAGATAACCTCTTTGGAATAAAAGTTCACCTACCCCGCCGGTACCAGAGCCAGCATCCAGCACACTGGCATCAATGTGGACGTATTTTTCAAACCATTCTACCGTTTTAAAGGCTCCTTTATTTCCAGGACGAATTATTTTTAAATCGTGATCGTAAGTTTTGGACCATTTATCATATAACTCGGCTACTTCGTGGTTAGTTTTAGCAGTATTAATCTTCATTAAAATATCTTCAGTATTCATAGCTATTTTTAATTAGTCTTTTTTGTGAGATATATTGCAAAGAGCTTAACATCTTCCGGTCTAATACCTTCAAAATTCACCCTAATTCGAACAGGCCCCTTCATTCCTCCAATGACTTCTTGTTCACCCCACCTGACCACCTGACG
>JAKUOQ010000129.1 GCA_022450865.1 Nitrospinales bacterium
GCCATTTTTTCTGAAGGTGATTGATGTCCAGAATCAACGTATTCAATTTAAAAAATCTTTTCAGGAGACTGCGAGATTAATTCGGTATCAATTTTTTGATGAAACCTTGAAAGCTGTTGGAGGTAATAAAATTGCTTTAGGGCATTCAGCAGATGATAGGGTGGAAACGATCCTAATGAATATTATTAGGGGATCAGGACTTAAGGGGTTAGTAGGGATTCCTCAAGTGAGGGGTAATATAATTAGGCCTTTTTGGGAGACTTATAGAAAAGAATTAACAAGTTATCTTAAAGTAAGTAAAATTCCCTTCCGTAATGATTTGTCTAATAAAGATAGAAAATATTTACGCAACAGAATTCGACATGAACTTATTCCTTGTTTGGAATCTTACAATCCGAATATTAAAATAAAATTACAAGAAATGTCGGAAATTGTTGGGGAAGACGATGCTTTGTTGTCTCAAATGACCAGAGATATTTTTAGCAAAAAAATTTCGGGTCATGAGGAGAATGAAAAAAATATTTGCTGGAAAATTGACGAATTTCTGTCCCACCCAGTTGCATTGCGGCAAAGACTGGTGCGCGAGACTTTTTGCCGAATAGCAGGAAATATGTTTCACATAACTGCTCATCATGTCCGAGAAGTTAATGAACTTTTTAATTTTCCAAAAGTGGGGAAAACGTTGAATATCCCAAGAAATATTAAAGTTACTTGCAGTTATGACTCTGTTGTATTTCAACAAACGATAGAGAATCCCAGAGAAAATATTAGCGAAAAAGAATCGTTTCCGACACCCATCCTCATTCCTGGTTTTACAGAGTTGACTGAGGGGCAGATTAGGGTAGAGACTCAAATTTTAGAAGGCAAAAGAGAATATTCATCATTAAACCCAAACATGCAAGCCTTCCTGGACTTAGAAAAAACCGGCTTCATCATTAAAGCCCGGTTTTTTCGTGCCGGTGACCGATTTCGCCCTTTGGGTGTGCTGGGGAATAAAAAACTGAAATCATTTTTTATTGATAGTAAGATACCTAAGCATGTGAGACACAAGATTCCCATATTGACAAACGACAAAGATGATATTATCTGGGTATATGGGCAAAGGATTGGTCATTTTTACCGGGTGACTAATAAAACAAAAAAAATCCTTTTTGTTCAGGGGAATAGGGCGATTAATTATTGAAGTATAAAAATATAGTTGTGGTAGGATAGATTTATGCAGATACGATTTTTCAGCGTTTTAAGGAGGAAATTTTGAATCAATTTTATAAAAATCTGGCGCTTTGGCTAGTGATAGGTATTGTTCTCATTGCCTTATTTAATATGTTTAATCAACCGCTCAACCCTCAATCTGAAGTTGTGTTTAGTGATTTTATGGATAAGGTTGAACAAGGGCAGATAACCGAAGTCGTTATCAGCGGCGATAATATTAGTGGAAAGTATATGGATGGTAACGCTTTCCAGACGACTGCCCCTCCTAAAGATCCGGATTTAATTAAATCTCTGCGTCAAAAAAATGTTCGTATTGTTGTTGTACCTCCTGAACAAACGAGCTGGTACATGAGCATATTGATATCCTGGTTTCCAATGCTTTTGCTATTAGGAATTTGGATATTTTTTATGCGGCAGATGCAGTCAGGTGGTGGCAAGGCCATGTCTTTTGGCAAGAGCAAGGCACGATTATTAAATGACACTAAAAATAAAACAACATTTAAGGATGTTGCCGGTGTAGATGAAGCTAAAGAAGAGCTTCATGAAATTATTGAATTTTTAAAAGAACCTCAAAAGTTCAGTAAATTAGGAGGAAAAATACCTAAGGGAGTGTTATTGGTGGGACCTCCTGGGACTGGAAAAACTTTGCTTGCGAGAGCAATTTCTGGGGAAGCAAATGTCCCTTTCTTCAGCATAAGTGGTTCAGATTTTGTTGAAATGTTTGTCGGGGTAGGAGCCTCTCGAGTGCGCGACCTTTTTGAACAGGGGAAGAAAAATAGTCCCTGTATTATTTTTATTGATGAAATTGATGCCGTAGGGAGACATCGTGGAGCAGGCTTAGGAGGAGGTCACGATGAAAGAGAACAAACCCTAAATCAGCTTTTAGTAGAGATGGATGGCTTTGAAAATAATGAAGGAGTTATTTTGATTGCGGCTACTAATCGACCGGATGTTTTGGATCCCGCATTATTAAGGCCTGGTCGTTTTGATAGGCAGGTCACCGTGGGTCGTCCTGATGTTAAAGGTCGTGAAGGGATTTTGAAGGTCCATACTTCCACAGTACCTTTAGTGGATGGAGTAGATTTGAAAATTATAGCCCGAGGCACGCCTGGGTTTACAGGAGCAGACTTGGCAAACCTAGTCAACGAGGCAGCTTTGCTCGCTGCTAGAGACGATAAAAAAGCTGTGGCGATGAGTGACTTTGAAGAGGCTAAAGATAAAGTAATGATGGGTGTGGAAAGGCGCAGTATGGTTATTTCTGAAAAAGAGAAAAAAACAACTGCCTATCATGAAGCAGGACATGCCTTAGTTGCTGTTTTATTACCAGGAACCGATCCAATCCATAAAGTTACTATTATTCCCCGCGGAAGAGCATTGGGGGTTACTATGCAGCTTCCAATGGATGAACAGCATACTTATCAAAGAAACTATCTTATTAACAGCCTTGCGATTTTGATGGGGGGACGGTGTGCTGAAGAAATTTGTTTAGGTGAAATGACTACCGGAGCGGGAAATGATATTGAGCGGGCAACTGAAATGGCTCGTAAAATGGTGTGTGAATGGGGAATGAGTGAAAAAATGGGACCCCTTACATATGGCGCTAAGGAAGAACAGGTTTTTCTTGGAAAAGATTTTTCCAGTCAAAAGAACTTTAGTGACCAGACCGCTAAGCTAATTGATCAGGAAGTAAAGACATTGGTCATGGGTGGGTACACCCGGGCAACAGAGCTGCTTACACAAAACCGGGATAAATTAGAAGAAATGGCTCAGGCTCTTCTTGAGCATGAAACCTTAAACGCTAAAAATATTCAGAATATTTTGGATGGGAAAGATATTTCGGATAATGAAGATTCTGGACCGACTCAAAATTTAAAAAAAGATGAAACACCAACCGAAAAAATTAAACCAAAATCAGATTCTGAGGAAGGCCTATTAGGTGGTGGGATGCCAGACCCTAGCCCTGCCTGATTGGTTTGGTGATTAAGGTTCGTAAAATAAAGACTCCACTTATCCGTTGGTAGGTAAGTGGAGTTTTTTTTGTTTTATGCCAAGACTTAGCTAAATAACTATCAAATATAAATTTTAAATATCCTATGTGATGGAACGTTTTACTTTTTCTGAAAA
>JAKUOQ010000013.1 GCA_022450865.1 Nitrospinales bacterium
ATAAGGCTTATTGTGTGGAGAAGGTTTACATTCCTTAAAAAAATGCTGCCGACAAGGTGAGCAAGAATAGTTCTTGGTTAAAATTTCATAATACTTAGCATCCATATAAGGGCCTGTAGTTTTGGGGTTGCCAGGGCCAAATATTCCTACAATGGGTGTGCCCACCATCGCAGCAAGATGCATCATTCCGCTATCATTCCCAATAAAAATTCGGCTTTTTTTCAGGACTCCCGCCAATACCCTTAAATTCATTGGAGGTGTAACTTTGATCTGACCTGGAGGACAATAACCCTTAATCCTATTCAGTATATTTTCTTCAGATTTTGTTCCAAGTAAAACCAGTTTTTTCTTGTCTGATTTAAGTATTTTTTGGCATAAAACACCAAAACGTTCTACATGCCAGCTTCTTTCGACCTTCGATGTTCCTGGATGGAGGGTGATAAACTCATCATCTTCCTCCAATCCTATATTCAACAGTGCTTGCCGAACCGACATATCCCCTTCCTGCTTGATAACAGGGCTAAAGACAGTATCTGGAATATCTATTCTTAATGGGGAAAAAATTTTAAAATAATATTCAACGCGGTTTTGACTTTTTTTAAGATGGTCAGTGGTAACTATCGGGTGTGTCAGAAAAATAGATCTCCCATCGGTATTATATCCCAGTCTGTATTTTGCTGCTGTTAAGCTTAATAAAAATGCCGATCTAAATGAATTTGGAAAAACAATGCCCATATCATACCGATATTTTTTCAGTCTGCGCGCAAACTCTACATGCTTCCATAATCCAGAATCTGAGCCGGACGGTAAGGAAAGTACTGTGTTGATTGCGGGATGACCTAGGAGCAGTTCATCGGAGGGAGGTTTGACTATGGCGGTTATACGTGCCTTTGGGTAAGCTCGACGTAAAGATTGTAAAGATGGAAGAGTCAATATCACATCGCCAATCCAATTTGGCATCCACAAAATAATGCTATGAATATCCTGATCGTTTAGGGGTCGGGATCCATTCATTAATTTACCCTTTACCAGCGCTCTCTAATAAGGCGTATAACTAAATATATTTGATTTCTAAGTAAAATAAGTGCGCATCGACACCAGCATAATCGAATCGCAAAAAAATTATTTTATTCGACGTATCTGTGCGCCCAGTTTCGATAACTTTTTTTCAATGCCCACATAACCACGATCGATATGATAAACTCGCGAAATTATGGATGAGCCTTTAGCTGCCAAGGCCGCTAAAACTAAAGAAGCACTTGCACGCAGATCAGTAGCCATCAAGGGGGCCCCCGAAAGACTCTTCACACCATTTATGATTGCTGTATGACCATCCAAAGAAATATCGGCACCCATTCTTTTTAATTCCGAAACATGCATGAACCGATTTTCAAAAACAGTCTCCACGATAATACTCTGTCCTTGCGCTAAAGTCATCAAAGCCATAAATTGCGCCTGGATATCTGTAGGAAAACCAGGGTAAGGATGTGTTTTTGCATTAACAGAACTAATAGGGCCTTTACCTTTTACTCTGATTTTATTTTCACTAATTTCAACTCCTACTTGAGCCTCTTGGAGTTTCAAAGCAATGGGTTCCACATGCTTTGGTATACAATTTTCAATCGTTACATCTCCTTGTGTGATTGCTGCTGCAATCATAAATGTACCCGTTTCAATACGATCAGGAAAAATCGTGCATTCGATAGGTTTGAGGGAAGTCGTTCCTTCGATTGTAATAATATCTGTTCCATGACCAGAGATTTTTGCTCCCGCCAGATTCAATATATCGGCAAGAAAAACCACTTCTGGTTCTTTTGCTGCGTTTTCTAGAAGTGTTTTCCCTTCGGCTAAAACCGCTGCCATTATCAAATTTGCAGTGCCCGTCACTGAAACCGTATCAAAGTAAAATTGTATCCCCTTAAGACAATCGGCCTTGCCGTGAACATAACCATGCTCCAATGTAATTTTTGCCCCCATCGCTTCTAACCCTTTAATATGTAGATCGATGGGTCGCTCTCCAATGGCGCAACCCCCGGGCAATGAGACTCTTGCTTCTCCTAGCCTTGCCAACAAAGGACCGAGTACCAGACAAGAGGCTCGCATTTTAGAAACCAGGTCATACGGCGCTTCCGGGTTGTCTGCTCTGGAGGTATCCAAAATAATTTTTTCGTTGTGGTAACTTTCTACTTCCACACCTAAATCTTCTAATAGTTTGATCATCGTAGCCACATCGCGGACTTTTGGAACCCCTTGAATAATATTTCGCCCTCGAGTTAATAAAGTGGCAGCAAGAACAGGCAACACTGCATTCTTAGCACCGCTTATTCTCACCGTCCCCTTCAACTGCGTGCCACCTTCAATAGCTATCTTATCCATTAGGGCTTCCCTTTTGCGCCTTAATCACGCGGTCATAACCCGAGTAATCCTGAATCACTTCCACATTTTTGTAACACGATAAATTATCCAATATAGTTATCACCTCATTTGCTTGAGAATGATTGATTTCTAAAATTAGATACCCATTGTCCTCAAGTCGATCCCTAGCCATAGGAATAATATCTCGATAGAAATCCAAACCATTAGGCCCACCGTCCAAGGCTTTTATTGGCTCATAATTATTAACCTCGGGCATTAATTTATGGATATCTGTCGATGGTATATAGGGTGGATTCGATATAATCATAGAGTAAATGCCCGACCAATCTTCTTTTCTCATATCCGCACAAATAAATTTGATCCTATCTGTCACACCATGACGCACTGCATTTTCTTTAGCAATACTTAAAGTTTTAGGGTCAATTTCCAAGGCTGAAAATTGACAACCGGGAACTTCTTTAGCCATTACTACAGGGATGATTCCCGAACCCGTTCCCAAATCTAGAATTTTAGAAGCAAACGGTGGTAGGTAATTCAAAGCTGTTTCGATCAGTATTTCCGTTTCAGGCCTGGGTGTTAGAACATTTCCATCTACTATAAAATCGAGTGACCAAAATTCCTGATATCCAACAATTTGAGAAACAGGTTCTCGCTTCTGTCGGCGTTCAATATTTATTTTTCCAAGCTTTTTTTCAGATTCATTTAGAATCCTTTTGGAGTGGATTCTAAGGTCGATCCGTGAAAGTTTTAAAGTGTGACCAAGAATAATTTCTGAGTCTAATCGAGGCGAGAAAATACCTGCTTGGGCTAATTGGTCTTGGGACCAGTTTAGAAATGAGTTTATATTTGTATCCATCCTTTTTTAGATGTTGCCCTTAAGCGCTTCGGATTGGAAATACAGACTTAAAGCATCTATGACTTCGTCAAGAGCCCCTTCCATAATGGCAGTCAACTTGTGTAATGTAAGTCCAATACGATGGTCCGTGACCCTTTCTTGCGGAAAATTATATGTTCGAATACGTTCACTGCGGTCCCCCGATCCGACTTGTTGTTTTCTTTCACTTGCCTGCTCATCATGCATTTTTTTCTGTTCTTCATCATACAGCCGAGCCCTTAAAACTTTCATAGCCTTTTCACGGTTTTTATGTTGTGACTTTTCATCCTGACATGTGACGATCATTCCCGTTGGCACATAGGTAAGTCGCACCGCCGAATCAGTGGTATTAACACTTTGCCCGCCGGGGCCAGATGCGCGGTACACATCAATTTTTATATCTGCGGGATTGATCTTAATATCAACGTCTTCCACTTCGGGAAGAATGGCTACAGTGACCGCAGAAGTATGAATACGTCCTTGGCTTTCTGTATCGGGAACTCTTTGTACGCGATGGGTTCCGCCTTCATATTTCAACCTACTGTATACCCCTTTTCCAGAAATATTAAAAATTACTTCTTTAAAACCACCCTTTCCCGTCAAATTGGAACTTAATATTTCTACCTGCCACTTTTTTTCTTCTGCATAACGAGAATACATTCGGAATAGGTCGTTTGAAAAAAGGGCGGCCTCCTCTCCTCCCGTTCCAGCACGAATTTCAACAATTACATTGCGTTCATCACGTGGGTCTTTGGGTAAAAGAAGAATTTTTAAATCTTCCTCGGCTTTTTGTTTTTGTGCTTCTACCTGAATTAGGTCTTCTTCTGCCATCTCAAGCAATTCCGAATCCTTTTCTTCTTCCAGAAATTTTTTATTCTCCTCCAATTGCTTGACATACTTTTGTAAATCCTGAAACCTGTTTACAATTGGCGTCAAATCGGATTGTTCTTTAGCATATTTCTGGAACTCGGATTGCTGAGCAATGATTTTTGGATCACTGAGCAAATCATTTAGATCGTTGTAACGTTTTTCAACCATTTTCAACTTATCGAACATGGGAGATACCTTTAGAATTTCTGTTTCAAGCAGGAAAAGCCAGGGAAAGAAAAGAAGGGAAAGCTACTGAGGAATTGTTGAATCCTGAGGTTTTACTTTGGAGTACTTACGTTGAAACTTCTCAATACGACCTGCTGTATCTAGAAGTTTTTGTTTGCCTGTGAAGAAAGGATGGCATTGCGAGCAAATTTCCAAATGCAAATCTTTCATGGTAGTCCGTGTTTCCACTTCAGCGCCACAAGCGCAGCGGACATTTGTTTCAAAATATTCTGGATGAATACCTTGTTTCATTGTTTCACCGTCACGAGTTCATAGTCGCCAAAAATTCGGCGTTTGTTTTTGATTCTTTAATCTTTTGTAGTAGAAGATCCATCGTATCATGGATACCCATAGGGAGCAAAACTTTTCTTAAAAGCCACACGCGCTGGAGGTCTGCTTCGGGTAAAAGAAGCTCCTCTTTGCGAGTGCCAGATCGGTTGATATCAATAGAGGGAAAGGTTCTCTTATCAGCCAGTTTGCGGTCGAGTACGATTTCCATATTACCCGTACCTTTAAATTCTTCGAAAATAACGTCATCCATTCGGCTTCCTGTATCAACCAAAGCAGTAGCTATGATGGTAAGACTGCCACCTTCTTCCAAGTTCCTAGCAGCGCCGAAAAATCTTTTTGGGCGTTGTAGAGCATTAGAGTCAACACCGCCTGATAACACTTTTCCGCTGGGCGGAACAATTGCGTTGTACGCCCGAGCCAGGCGGGTAATGCTATCGAGCAAGACAACAACATCTCGCTTGTGTTCCACCAACCTCTTGGCCTTTTCAATGACCATCTCTGCCACCTGCACATGTCGCTGGGCCGGTTCATCAAAAGTTGAGCTAATGACTTCTCCACGGACTGAGCGTTCCATATCTGTTACCTCTTCAGGTCTTTCGTCAATCAAAAGCACGATCAGGGCAACTTCCGGAAAATTAGTACTGATGCTATTTGCCATCGACTGCAATAACATGGTTTTCCCGGTACGAGGCGGGGCTACGATCAGCCCACGTTGTCCCTTACCAATAGGGGTCATCAAGTCCATGACGCGAGCGCTGTAATCTTTCCCACCCGGAGTTTCTAAACGAATCCGTTCCTCAGGGTAGAGAGGGGTCAGATTGTCAAATAATATTTTATCCTTAGTTTTGTCCGGATTCTCAAAGTTGATGGCCTCTACCTTTAACAAGGCAAAATAGCGCTCGCTGTCTTTGGGAGGTCGAATCTGACCGGAAATGGTATCGCCCGTGCGCATATCAAATTTTCGGATTTGCGAGGGAGAAACATATATGTCATCTGGACCCGGCAGATAGTTATAGGTAGGAGCTCTTAGGAAACCGAATCCGTCAGGGAGAATCTCCAATACCCCCTGACCGAACATCAAACCATCTTTTTCGGTCTTGGCCTCCAGTATTCTAAAAATCAGGTCTTGCTTTCTAAGACCGCTATGGCCCTGAATTTTTAGGTCTTTGGCAATATTTGTGAGCTCAGATATAGTTTTAGACTTAAGTTCTTCTATGTTCATTTGCGTCATAATTTGTGGCTTCTTTGAGGTGAGAATAGGATTAGCTTTATTTCGTATATGGTGGATTTAAAATCAGGTAGTATTAATGAATTCAAAATTGTTTCTTAAGTAACTAACGGTGAAAGCGCGAAATAATAAACCGATATTAGATTGGATTTTTTAGGGGTTTCTCTGGGAGCTTTCAGGGTTCTGTAACTCTAGCTAGTTATTCTGCATTTGTCAACCTCTTTCTCTGGTCAACAACCCATCGCAGGTGTAAGACCTCATCATTTACTATGAGGTTTACTACTATACTATCAAGATTCCTTAATACTCCTCGAAACAAGCCTTGTCTAGTGGGTTGACTCCTCAAAAATTGGTAGGCAAAATAGCTTCCAGTTTTAATTTTTCATATTTTTTATTCCCTGAACCTGTAAGGAATATTTCATGCCCAACACAAAAAGCAAAAGAGATGATACCCACCAATGCGAAAAATGCCTCCCGGCATACTGCTGTAATTATTTTGCCTTTGGAATAGACGAACCCGAAGATCGCCGCGATTATGAAAGCCTACTATGGAAAATCGCCCACGAAAACACGTCTATTTATATTTATAGGCAGGATTGGTTCATCATGATTCATAATCGCTGCAATTTTTTAATGCCCGACAATAAATGTGCTATCTATGACCACCGACCCTATATGTGTCGTGAGCATAGCACGGAGTCCTGCGAATACACAGGCGATGATTACGGTTTTACAGAGCACTTTAAGAGCTATGATGATTTATTGATTTATATAAAAGAAAACACTAAATTTAGGTTCAAACATGGGCCAACCGGGGTGGGGCCCAACTGCCTTTAGCAACAGGGATAAACAAGCTTTTATTATTTTTTATCTTCTTTTTTCTCTGTTGCCTTAGGCTTAGTTTCTTTTTTCGTCGCGGTTTTTTTCTGAGCCTCTTCTTTTGGGGCAGGGGTCTCGCCCTCTCGATCCACCAGTTCAATGAAAGCCATCGGGGCATTGTCGCCGCGGCGAGGGCCTATCTTGATAATCCGGGTGTAACCCCCGGGTCGATTGGCATACCGATCTGCCAGAGACCCAAAAACTTTTTGTACGGCTTCTTTTTGCGGTGCCAGCTTGAAAGCTTGTCGTCTCGCATGCAGAGTGCCTTTCTTGCCGAGAGTAATTGTCCTCTCAACTTTTCCTCTCAACTCTTTTGCTTTAGCCAGAGTAGTACTGATTCGCTCTCTTTCGATCAAGGCTCCGACCAGATTACGAAAAAGCGCCTTCCTATGGGCGGAGGTTCTTCCAAATTTTCTGCCTGCTTTCAAATGCCGCATTACTAGTTTTGCTCCTTAAAAAACGCTTATTGTTCAGGTTCAGTGTCAATTTCTTTTTTCTTTTGCGCCTGACTAATTTGCTTTAAATCTTCTTCCTCTAACTTCATTCCCAGATGTAGACCCATCTCTTCGAGAATCTCTTTAATTTCGTTTAGTGATTTTCTGCCAAAGTTTCTCGTTTTGAGCATTTCTCCATCCGTTTTCGTAACCAATTCTGCAATGGTTTGAATATTTGCATTTTTCAAACAATTATAGGAGCGGACAGAAAGCTCGAGTTCTTCGACGCACTTAGCCATATTTCCCAGCATCTTCTGTTTTTTCTCATCCACCTGAGGCATCACCGGTTCAGGCTCTTCATCAAAGTTGATAAAAATTTGCATATGGTCTTTAACAATTTTTGCTGCGTGCGCCACCGCATCTTCAGGTGTAATTCCCCCGTTCGTCCACAATTCCATAACCAGAGAGTCGTAATCACTCGATTGTCCCACCCTGGTGTTTTCTATATGATAAGAAATCTTTTCAATAGGAGAGAAACTGGAATCAATTGGAATCATTTGTACAGATTCATTTTCGATTATATGTTTGTCGGCTGGAACATACCCGCGACCTTTTCTGACAATCATTTCCAAATCTACTTTTGCACTCTGGTCAATTGTTAAGAGTGCGTGGTCTGGATTCAAAATTTCAACATCCGGGTCTGCAATGATATCTTTGGCATAAACCGTACCAGCTTCCGAAGCCTTAATATAGATTCGCTTTGAATCTGCCTCACCGGTCAATCTCAAGTTTAACTGTTTGATATTGAGAACGATCTCTGTCACATCTTCAACCACACCCGGAATGGAGGAGAACTCATGGAAAATTCCCTCAAACTTAACCGCAACAACAGCAGCTCCTTCAATTGAAGATAGCAACATTCTGCGTAAAGAGCTTCCAATGGTTACACCAAATCCGCGCTCAAATGGACCAGCACTTAGCTTTCCATAATATTCAGACCTGTTTTTCTTATCAAATTCTAACCGCTTGGGTTTAACTATTCCCTGGGCTGTGAACATATAGCCTCCGACCGTAATATTTCTGGTCTCATCAATTGTTAATTATTTAGTGAGTTTTTTTGTTATCTTGAATAAAGTTCAACTATCAATTGCTCTTCAATCGGCAACTTAACATCTTCCCTTGTAGGCATCGCTTGAATAATCCCCTGCTTGCTATCTGTGTCAAAAGCGAGCCATTCCGGTAGTGTTTTGTTTTTAATATTTGCTATAGCATCGTTAACAGGCTTCTTTTTACTTTTGCTCGGATTGGGCGTAATAATATCTCCCTGCCTAAGAATATAAGAAGGAACATCCATTTTTTTTCCATTGACGGTAAAATGTTTATGTCGCACCAGTTGACGAGCTGCATTTCTAGATGGCGCAAGCCCCATTCGATAAATCACATTGTCAAATCTCAACTCCAAGTTTTGTAAAAGGTTTTCGCCAGTCACACCCTTTTTCTTATCTGCTGCAAAAAAGTAGTTTCGAAATGGTTTTTCCAAAACACCATATATCCGTTTTACTTTTTGCTTTTCACGAAGTTGCACTCCGTATTCCGAGAACTTGGTCCGCCCTTGACCATGCTGGCCAGGAGGATAGGCTCTTTTTTCAATAGCGCATTTTTCCGTCTCGCAACGGGAACCCTTTAGATATAATTTTATTCCTTCTCGCCGACACAGTCGACAAACAGAACCTCGATACCTGGCCAAATTCAGCTTCTCCTTTCAGGTTTAATCATTAGACTCTTCTCCGTTTTCTCGGTCGGCAACCATTATGTGGAATCGGGGTTTTATCCCGAATGACAAGAATCTCCATTCCGGCTGCCTGCAAGGAGCGGATCGCAGACTCCCGCCCAGAACCTGGGCCTTTTATATGAACTTCAAGTTTCCTCATTCCCATATCCCTGGCTTGTATAGCCGCCTTATCGGCAGCAACCTGGGCTGCAAAAGGAGTACTTTTTCTGGAACCTTTAAAACCTTGCGCTCCGGCACTTGACCACGAAACTACATTACCAGACATATCCGAAATGGTGATGATAGTATTATTAAAGGTAGCACGAATATGGGCAACACCCACTTCCGGAGCTGTTTTTTGTTTTTTCTTACCGATTTTGGATTTTTTATCCATTAATTAAATTTCTCCAGATCTTTATTTTTTAGCACGAGCACCCACTGTTTTCTTTGGGCCTTTTCTTGTTCGAGCATTGGTATGCGTTCTTTGGCCATGGACAGGCAAACCTCTTCGATGCCTAAGGCCCCGATAGGAACTAATATCCATCAAGCGTTTGATGTCCATGGTGACATTTCGTCTCAGGTCGCCTTCCACCTCGTATTCCTTATCAATGACACTTCGAATTCGGGAAACCTCTTCTTCCGTCAGGTCCTTCATTCTTACTTCCTCACCCACTTGAGCTTTTTTGAGAATTTCACACGAGGTCGTTCTGCCTACCCCATAGATGTAGGTCAGGGCGATCCAAGCCTGCTTATCTTTTGGAATATCAACACCTGCTATTCGTGCCACTATTTCTCCTTTAGCCTTGTCGCTGCTTATGTTTTGGGTTTTCGCAAATCACCCGCACAACACCGCGACGGCGAATCACTTTACATTTCATACAAATTGGTTTGACTGAAGCTCTTACTTTCATAGCTCTATCCTTCTTATTTGTATCGATAGGTAATTCGACCACGGGTCAAATCATAAGGAGATAACTGCACTTTCACCTTATCTCCTGATAAAATACGAATAAAATGCATACGCATTTTGCCAGAAATATGCGCTAATACCTTATGGCCATTTTCAAGTTCCACTCGAAACATCGCGTTAGGCAACGGTTCCAAAATGGTACCCTCTACTTCTATCGATTCTTCTTTAGACATTCTTCATTCAATCATCTCACAAACGCGGTAAAAAATATCTTCTACTGAACCTTTTGCTTCAACGGTTTTTAAGTTCCCTTGTTTCATATAAAATTCTTTAAGAGGAGCGGTAGACCCCAAATATACTTTTAATCTTTCCCGAATTGTTTCCCTATTATCGTCCGGCCTTTGAGCCAGCTTTCCGCTACACCCATCACAAACCCCCAAAACTTTAGGAGGGCAAGATATCTGGTGGAACATGGCACCACAATCTAAACAAGTACTTCGGCCTGTTAACCTCTCAACCACTTCTCTTTCATCGACTTCCAAATCAATTATATTGTCGATCACCAGTTCCATATCAGCCAAGGTTTCTGAGAGTTTTTCAGCCTGCGCAATATTTCTAGGAAACCCATCTAGTATGAATCCTGCTTTGCAATCCCTTTGCCGGATTCGCTCTTTTATCAAACTAATCACTACATCATCAGGCACCAGCTGCCCCGCATCCATAACCTTTTTTGCCCGGGCGCCTAACTCCGTGTTCTCCTTAACTGCTTGTCTCAAAATATCGCCGGTGGAAATTTGTGGGATCTGAAATTTTTCTTTCAGCATTTTTGCCTGAGTGCCTTTGCCAGCACCCGGTGGCCCTAAAAGAATCAATCTCATCAATCAGCCTCTTCGGCTTTTCAAACGCCCCTTTTTCACAAAACCATCGTAATTTCTCATAACCAAATGGGACTCTATTTGCTGCATAGTATCCAAGGACACCCCCACCACGATCAATAAACTGGTTCCACCAAAATAAAACGGGATGTTGAAGTATTTTATCAAATAATCCGGCAAAATACAGACTAAAGACAAATACAATCCCCCATAAAACGTAAGCCTTGAGAGAATAGTGTCTATATAATCAGACGTTTTTGCTCCCGGTCGAATCCCCGGCACATAACCGCCGTGCTTTTTCATATTGTCAGCAACATCAACAGGGTTAAATATAACCGCCGTATAAAAGTAACAAAAGAAAAATATAGCACCTACAAAAATCAAACTATAAATAATCGTCCCTGGTGTCAGCGCAGCTGAAACCGATTGCATCCAGGGATGACTGATAAACTGAGCTATCGTCGCAGGAAACATGATGATCGATGAAGCAAAAATCGGCGGGATAACTCCCGATGTATTCACCTTCAAAGGCAGATGTGTAGACTGCCCTCCCATCATTTTTCGCCCCACCACCCGTTTTGCATATTGGATGGGAATCCGACGCTGCCCTCCTTCCGTAAATACAATGGCTCCAATCACCACGACCATTAAGACCAGAAGAAAAAGCATAACAAGCACAGGCATCTCACCTGTACCCATCAAATCCAACGACTGGAAAATTGCTGCGGGTGTCCCAGCAACAATTCCGGAAAAAATAATTAGGGAGATCCCGTTGCCAATTCCCCGTTCCGTGATCTGCTCTCCTAGCCACATCAGAAAAGAAGTTCCCGCCGTCAGAGTTAAAATGGTCATTAATCTAAACGACCAACCTGGCTCCGGAACAATGGGACTACCTCCAGGACTTTTCATTGCTTCCAGACCTACAGCAATTCCCGACCCTTGTATTGTGCTCAAAAACACCGTTCCATAACGAGTGTACTGAGTGATCTTCTTTTGCCCCTGCTCCCCTTCTTTTTTCAATCTTGCCAAGTAAGGAGAAACAATAGTCATCAGCTGCAAAATAATAGAAGCGCTGATATAGGGCATGATACCCAATGCAAATATTGTCAACCGACTCAATGCTCCGCCGGAAAACATATCAAAAAAACCAAGAATTGTGCCTTGAGCTCTAGCAAACAATTCCGCCAAAGCCACAGAGTTGATCCCCGGAGTCGGTATATGCGCCCCGATCCGGTAGACCACCAACAACCCCAAAGTAAAAAGAATTCTCTTTTTTAGCTCTGGGACACGAAATATATTACCGAAACTTTCTGCGGCCATTTAGAGGTTTACAGCCTTTCCCCCGGACTTTTCAATTTTTGCCTGAGCCGATTTGCTGAACTTATGCGCATGTACACTTAGCGATTCCTTCAACTCTCCAACCCCAAGAATTTTTACAGCTCCTACTTTTTTAATCAATCCCTTGTCCTTCATTACCTCAGGTGTAACCGGGTCAATCCCTGCACATCGTGACAGTTGCTCGACATTCACAATTTCATAATACTTCTTAAAAATATTAGTGAACCCACGCTTTGGCAACCTCCTGTGAAGCGGCATTTGACCACCCTCAAACCAAGGGCGGACACCTCCGCCAGAGCGACTGTTTTGGCCTTTTTGCCCTTTGCCCGAAGTTTTTCCAGTTCCAGAGCCTATTCCTCTACCAACCCGTTTTCTATTTTTCCTGCCTCCGGCCGGACCTTTTAAATTAGATAATTGCAACATGCATTTTCCTCAATCAGCCTACCTGTTTTCCTCTTGCCCGAGCGCAATCCTTAGCGCTTCGGAGGTCCATTAATCCTTGGATTGTTGCTTTGACAACATTGTGCGGGTTATTTGTACGCAGACATTTAGTGAGGATATCGCGAACACCTGCCGCTTCCAATACAGCGCGAACCGCTCCACCTGCAATCAACCCGGTTCCCCTTGATGCTGGCTTCAACATTACTCTTCCCGAACCATAAACACCAATAACTTCATGCGGAATGGAAGACCCCTCAAGACTGACCGGAACCAAACTCTTCTTGGCTTTTTCAACACCTTTACGAATAGCCTCAGGAACTTCATTGGCTTTTCCTAAACCCCAGCCTACCTTGCCATCACGGTTACCGACCACGACTAACGCACTGAAGCTGAACCGACGACCACCTTTAACAACCTTGGCTACACGGTTGATCTTGACCACTTTATCAACAAAATCTGTTGGGTTTTCCGGTTGCTTTTGTCGCAAACCTTCCTCCTGCTTAATTTAGATTAAAATTTAATTCCTTTTTCCCGAACGGCATCTGCAAGAGCTTTTATTCTCCCAGAATAATGAAAACCGTTCCTATCACAACAGACTTCTTTGATTCCTTGTGCTGCCGCCTGTTCGCCAATCAAAGAACCAACTAAAGCTGCAGCTTTCGTGTTGCCTCCAGTTTTCATTTGCTCCTTAAAACCTTTTGAAAGAGACGAGCTGGAAACCAAAGTTTTTCCTTCGTTGTCATCAACAATTTGCGCATAAATGTGTTTGGTACTACGAAACACTGTCAATCGAGGTCGACTTTTCTGCTTTTGTATCTTTAGTTTAATTCTTTTTTTCCTACTCAGCCGCAGACGCTCACGTTCTAGAGTTTTCATTTTACGTTCCTTTTCCTACCGCAGCTTTACCAGCTTTGCGAATAATCCTTTCAGTCGAGTACATGACACCCTTTCCCTTGTAGGGCTCCGGGGGACGAAACCCGCGAATTTCAGCTGCCGTTTGACCCACCACTTCCTTATTGACGCCCTTAACAATTATGGTGTTCTTTTTACCATCTACCTCAAACTCAATACCCTTTGGTGCCGGGTAATTGATAGAGTGGGAATACCCCAGATTCAACTCCAAATCCTTGCCCTTTAACGCAACCTTATAACCGACACCCACAATATTGAGCTGCTTCGAGTAACCCGTCGAAACTCCCAGCACCATATTGTTGATCAAAGTTCTCGTGAGACCATGCAAAGAACGATCTAACCGGCCATCTGTGGGTCGAGTTACTGTTACCGTATTATCCTTCAACTCGATTTTCATATTCGGATGCATTTGACGAGACAACTGCCCCTTCGGCCCTTTAACATCAACCTTTGAGCCGTTAACTTTACACTCTACCCCTGAAGGCATAAGAACTGGCTGTTTTCCTATTCGAGACATTTCCTTTTTATCCATTACTCCCGGGAGTCAACCCAGGTGTTTGTAACTTTCCATTAGAGGAAAAAATTAAATATTTACCAGACATGACCAAGGACTTCACCGCCAACACCTTTTTCCCGGCATTGCTCGTCGGTGAAGACGCCCGAGGAGGTTGAAAGAATAGCCACGCCCAATCCATTCAAAACCTTCGGGATCGCGTCGCGTCCAACATAATTTCTTCTTCCCGGCTTGCTGACTCTTTTGATTCCTCGAATAACAGGCTCATCGTTTTGATATTTCAGATAAACCCGAAGAATCCCCTGCTTACCATCCTCGTAATGGCGGAAATTTTTGATATACCCTTCATCCTTTAAAATTTCCACAATCCGCGTTTTCATTTTAGACCCGGGAACATCCACCCTCGGATGTCGCACCATTTGTCCATTACGAATGTGGGTGAACAAATCTGCTATGGGATCGGTCATCATTTTACAACGGCACTCCAAAAATTATTAATTCAATTTCATTACCAACTGGCCTTAGTAACACCAGGAACTTCTCCACGCAACGCCCTCTCGCGAAAACAAATGCGGCATATACCAAACTTTCTAAGAAAGGCTCTTGGCCGTCCACAGATGTTACATCGGCTATAACCTCTAACAGCAAATTTGGGTTTTCTTTTCTGCTTAGCTATAAGTGCTTTTCTTGCCATACCTTTACTTTCTTAGGGGAAGCCCCATATGGGTCAATAAAGATCTACCCTGTTCATCATTTTTAGCAGTGGTCGTAATTGTAATATTCATCCCCTTGATCTTTTCTATTTTATCAAAATTGATTTCAGGAAAGATCAACTGCTCTTTCAATCCAATCGTATAATTACCGCGCCCATCAAACGCTTTTGGAGGCAATCCCTTAAAATCACGCACGCGGGGAAGCGCAAAACAAACCAACCTTTCCCAAAACTCATACATACGATTGCCGCGCATAGTGACCTTCACGCCAATCGAAACCCCTTCTCGTAATTTGAAGTTGGAGATGGACTTCTTTGCCTTCGTTACAACCGGAGATTGGCCCGTAATTATCTTCAATTGATCAACCCCAGATTCTATAAGTTTAGAGTTCTGCAACGCTTCACCCAGACCCATATTAACGGTGATCTTTTCCATCTTGGGAATTTCCATAACATTGCTCAAGCCCAGATCCTTTTGGATCGCCGCTTTATGTTTTTCAATATATGCTTTTTTAAAGTTTGCCATGCTTATACCTTATCCAACACATCTCCGGTTTTTAAACAAACACGAACCCGCTTACCATCGGTCAGTTTTTTTAATTTTGTTCGAACTCCCTTACCAACCTTGTCACTCACTAACAAAACATTAGAGATATGAATTGTTCCCTCTTTCTCTATAATGGCCGATTGCTTAGACTTGCCATCCCCCTTGGTATGGCGTTTAACCATATTCAATTTCTCGACTGTTACACGTTCGCGCGCAGGGAAGATTGCCAAAATTTTTCCCTTTTTCCCTTTTTCTTTCCCGGCAATAACCTGAACAATGTCGTCTTTTTTGAGATGCAATTTATAAGCTGCCCTTTTCACTATAATACCTCCGGAGCAAGCGATAGAATCTTCATATAACGTTTAGCACGCAATTCCCTAGCAACAGGACCAAAAATACGAGTTCCCACAGGGTCTTTCCCATCTCCAATCAGAACTGCAGCGTTGTTATCAAACTTAATATAAGTTCCATTAGACCTTCTAATTTCCTTACGAGTGCGAACCACCACTGCTTTTTTCACCTCACCCTTTTTCAAACTGCTCTGAGGGTCAACTTCTTTGACGGCAACAACAATCACATCGCCAATACGCGCATACCGGCGACGAGACCCACCCAGCACCTTAATACACTGGACCACTTTCGCTCCGGAATTGTCCGCAACCTCTAAAACCGTTCTCAGCTGAATCATGACGCTATACCTTCTCCAACATCTTTTTTAATAACTTCTAGCATCCGCCAACGTTTGGTTTTACTCAGCGGCCGAGTTTCTCCAATACTAATGAAATCTCCAGGCTTACACTCATTTTTTTCATCATGCGCGCTATATTTGCGGGTGCTTTTTACCACCTTTTTAAATTTAGGGTGCATATACTTCCGCTCCACCTGTACGACCACCGTCTTATCCATTTTGTTGCTTACAACATGGCCTTGCAAAGTTTTTCTTTTTGTAGTCTTTTCCAAAGGAATTTCCTATTCAGTTTGATTTTCAGGGCGATCTTTTACCCCATTACGTTATTTCTTTTCTTCCTTTTGTTCTTCTACAGACTCCGGCGCCTCATCTCCAGCTTCCCGCTGAATGGTCTTAATTCTTGCGATATCTCTACGAAGACTTTTCAAGCGACTCGGGTTTTCAATTTTCCCCGTAGCCAATTGAAACCTCAGGTTAAAAATTTCCTGACCCAAGTCCGTTACCTTGTCCTCCCGTTCTTTCTCGGAAAGATCTCTAATCTCTTGTGCTTTCATTACCTATTTACCGTTCAGTTATTTTGCAACAAATCGGGTTGCTACAGATAGTTTATGGGCCGCAAGGCGAAACGCCTCTTTTGCAATCGGCTCAGAGACCCCTTCCATTTCATAGAGCATACGTCCTGGCTTCACCACAGCCACCCAAAACTCTGGATTGCCCTTACCCTTACCCATTCGGGTTTCAAGAGGTTTCTTTGAAACCGGCTTATCAGGAAAAATTCTCAACCAAATTTTTCCCCCTCTCTTCACATGTCTTGTCATAGCAATTCGGGCAGCTTCGATTTGCCGATTCGTTATACGCCCACACTCCAGAGCTTGAAGACCATAGGTACCAAAACTCAAAGTTCCGCCTCGATAAGCGGTTCCACGCATCCTACCTTTTTGGCGTTTTCTATATTTAACTCTTTTAGGCATCAACATGATGCGCTATCTCCTAATTGATTACTTTTAATTCTAAAAAAATTATTTCTTAGCCACTTCCCCAGCAGGTTTCGACTCAAATCCTTCTGGTTTTTTCAATTTCTTTTCTGGAAGAACCTCCCCCTTATAAACCCAAACCTTTACACCAATGATTCCGAAAGTGGTATTGGAGACTGCTGTTCCATAATCTATATCCGCCCTAAGAGTATGCAAAGGCACTCGACCTTCACGGTACCATTCGCTCCGGGCAATTTCTGCTCCACCCAATCTCCCCGAAACCCGAACCTTGATACCCTTGGCTCCAAACCGAAGCGCCGAAACAACACTTTTTTTCATAGCGCGACGAAAAGAAACCCGTTTTTCCAACTGCAAAGCTATATTTTGGCCTATTAAAGTAGCGTCCAACTCAGCCCGCCGAACCTCTTTGATATTGAGATTGACCTGCTTACTAGACATCACCTTCTCCAATTCCTCCTTAAGACGATCCACCTCCAGGCCCTTTTTGCCGATAATAATTCCAGGACGCGCGGTGTGAATATTAATCCGCACCCGATTCGCAGATCGTTCAATTTCTACCCGGGAAATTCCCGCATGCGACAATGTTTTGAAAATATATTTCCTAAGACTAATATCCTCGACCAACTGACTAGAATAGTCTTTACGCGCATACCAGTTAGAAATCCAAGTTTTGTTGAATCCTAAACGAAACCCATAGGGATGAACTTTTTGACCCACTTTTTTCTCCTTAAGATCCTTTTTCTTCCAACACCAAAGTGATGTGGCTGGTCTTTTTTTGAATCATTGTTGAAGTGCCTCGAGCACGCGGCATATTGCGCTTCCAAGTAACACCCTCATCGACTCTTACATTTTTCACAAACAAATCTTCCACATCGAGAACCTTATGATTCTCTTCCGCATTGGCAATGGCAGATTTTAATAACTTTTGAAAAGTATCCGCCGCTCTTTTACGTGTAAACTGCAAAATATTAATGGCATCGTTTACATTTTTCCCGCGAATTAAATCTGCCACCAACCTCGCCTTACGGGGTGCTGTTCGCGTATGCCTAAGTAAGGCTCTTACTTCCATAATTTTTCAGTCTCTTTAATTTTCCACAAGCGAGGCTTATCCTATAACTTGCGATACATTAAAAATAATTCTTTTCAGGGATGGCCCGTGAGGAACCCTCTCCCATCCTACTTGGTTACTGCTTTTTTGGTTTTGCCTCCATGCGACCTAAAAGTACGCGTAGGAGAAAACTCGCCTAGCTTGTGCCCAACCATATTTTCAGTCACGAATATCGGAAAAAACTTTTTTCCATTATGGACTGATATTGTATGCCCGACAAAATCCGGGGTAATAGTGGAGCGACGCGACCAAGTTTTGAAAATTTTTTTTTCATTCTTACGGTTCAATTCCTCGATCCGATCCATCAAATGCGAATCAACAAACGGACCTTTTTTTAACGATCGTGCCATTCCTAACCCTCAAAATTAGACAAACTTATTTCTTCTTTTTGCGATTGAGAATAAATTTGTTCGATAGTTTATTAACTTTTCTTGTTTTTAATCCTTTAGCACTTTGACCCCAAGGACTACAAGGGTGACGCCCGCCCGAAGACCTGCCCTCACCACCACCCATAGGATGATCCACTGGGTTCATGGCTACAGCTCGCACTCGCGGTCGGCGACCCATCCAGCGCACCCGCCCGGCTTTACCAATTGACACATTTTCATGATCCGAATTCCCAACAATACCTATCGTTGCACGGCAATTTTTATGTATCAAACGAACCTCGCCTGACCTCAACTTCAGCGTAACGTACTCCCCTTCTTTCGCCATCAGTTGAACCCCGTTTCCAGCACTGCGCGCGATCTGCGCACCTTTTCCCGGTCGCATTTCTATGTTGTGAATCAGCGTACCCTCGGGAATATCTTTTAGCGGCAGACAGTTGCCAATTTTGATTTCTGCATTTTCACCCGACACCAAAACATCACCCACATTTAACTTTGCCGGCGCAATGATATAACGCTTCTCACCATCGGAGTAAACTAGCAAAGCGATACGGGCAGAGCGATTAGGGTCATACTCTATCCCGACAACTTTAGCCTCGATACCATCTTTACCGCGTTTGAAATCAATAATACGATACTGTTTCCTATGCCCACCACCTCGACGCTTAGCTGTCACTCGACCATTATTATTGCGCCCACCTGATCTTGAAATAGAGACAAGAAGACTTTTTTCTGGTTCCGGTTTTGTTATCTCATCGAAACCTGAAATGGTCTGAAATCGCACACCAGGAGAACGAGGTTTTTGTTTCCTAATAGGCATTAACCCTTAAACTCCTTCAAATATTTCAATTTTATCGCCTTCTTTCAATCGGACCATTGCCTTCTTCCATGCTTTTGACTGTCCCATCGTTTTACCAAACCTTCTTCGTTTACCCCGAACGATCTGAGTATTTACTTGCAAAACAGAGACACTAAAAATTTTCTGGATCGCTTCCCTAACCTCAATTTTATTAGCATCCGGATGAACCCTGAAGGTTACCCAATTGCCCTCGCTCAGCATCATGGTGCCTTTTTCTGTTACCAATGGTTTGATTACCACCTGATACATATCCATTAGTTAAGTCGCTCCTCTATTTTTTGAAGCGCATCTTTTGTACACACAATTCTTTCATGCTTCAAAAGATCGAACACATTTAAGCCATCCACTAGCAAAACATTCGTATAAGGTAAATTACGCGCTGCCAACTGAAAGTTTTGGTTTTTTTCAGAAATAATAAACAAAGTTTTACTTGGAAGACTCATTTTTTTCAGGATAGCGGCTAAATCTTTGGTTTTTGGTTGCTCTAGGACAATGGAGTCAACAACAGAGATATTTTGACTCTTGAATCTTTCGGTGAGAACAGATTTGATTGCAATTTTTTTGGATTTCTTTGAAAGAGAAAATGCATAACTCCTAGGGCTAGGGCCAAAGACCGTCATACCCCCTCGCCAAATCGGTGATCGCGTGTTACCTGAACGAGCACGACCCGTGCCCTTCTGTCTCCAAGGTTTCGCATTACTACCATGCAATTCGCCTTTATTCTGCTTGGTGGCCGCATTGCCCCCACGCCGAGCTGCCAGCTGCATTGTCACATAACGCTGCACCAATTCATCACGCACCCTCGCCTCAAACACATTAGAGGAGGCCTCAACCTTCCCGACTTTCTTATTTTCCGTATCTACAATATCTAGTTCAGGCATGAAAAAACTTTATCCCTACGATTTAAAAATTCTTAGCAATCCGCCATTCGCACCCGGCACAGAGCCCTTCAGAAGAAGCACATTATTCTCTACATCCACCTGCACAACTTCGAGATTTTTTAGATGCTTCGTTTTACCACCCATTCTACCCGGCATCCCCATTCCTTTAAGAACTCGCCCAGGGTAAGTATGCATTCCAATGGAACCGGTTCCGCGATAACTTTCGTGATGACCATGTGAAGCTGGTGCCCCACCATAGTTAAACCGCCTAAAAACTCCGGAAAAACCTCGCCCCTTAGTCACTCCCACGACCTCAACCTCATCTCCGGCACTGAAAATATCAACCTTAATGGGCTTACCCATTGCATCATCCTCGACATTCTGGTTTCTAAATTCCTTGAGAACTTTCGCAGGCTCGACTTTGTGCTTACCATAAAAACCTTTCAGAGGCTTATTCGTGTGCTTTGGTTTTCTATCACCATAAGCCAACATAACCGCATTATAACCATCTTGTTCGACGGTCCGCCTTAACACCGGCACACATCGCTCGACCTGAACTACAGTGACTGGAACACAATCACCCTTGTCATTGAAGACCTGAGTCATTCCTACTTTTTTCCCTAATAACGCGCTCATCACATTTCCATTTTAAAGCTTAATCTCAATATCCACTCCGCCGGAAAGGTCCAGCTTCATCAACGCATCCACAGTCTGCGGCGTGGGCTCAAGAATTTCCATGATCCGCTTGTGAGTTCGAATCTCAAACTGCTCACGAGATTTCTTATCTACATGCGGCGATCTCAATACCGTCCACCTGTTCCTCACCGTAGGCAAGGGAACAGGGCCTACAACCTTTGCGCCTGTACGCCGGGTAGTTTCTACTATCTCCCCAACCGACCAGTCTAGGAGCTTATGGTCATAAGCCTTCAGTTTGATCCGTATTTTTTGATCGCTCATTATTCTACAATCTCACCAACAACTCCGGCTCCCACCGTACGGCCACCTTCGCGGATTGCGAATCTTAGCTCTTTTGCCATAGCAACAGGCGTAATGAGAGTGATCTCCATAGCCACATTATCTCCCGGCATAACCATTTCAACTCCAGTAGGTAATGTTGCAACACCGGTAACATCGGTGGTTCTGAAATAAAATTGCGGACGATAGCCATTAAAAAATGGAGTATGACGGCCACCCTCTTCTTTAGTCAGAATATAAACTTCTGCCTTAAATTTAGTATGCGGCGTGATAGACCCAGGCTTAGACAGAACCTGACCGCGCTCAATTTCGTCACGCTTGGTACCACGAAGAAGAACCCCAACATTTTCGCCCGCACGCCCCTCATCTAAAAGCTTGCGGAACATTTCAACACCCGTACACGTGGTTTTGGTGGTATCTCGAAATCCAACAATCTCAAGTTCCTCACCCACCTTAATCACACCTGTTTCAACACGACCGGTTGCAACAGTTCCACGACCTGAAATACTAAAAATATCTTCAATCGGCATCAAGAAAGGTTTATCTACAGGACGATCTGGAACCGGGAAATAGGTATCCAAAGCTTCCATCAATTCCCAGATGCATTTGGTTTTCTCTTCATCTTCTGGATTTTCAAGAGCCTGCAAAGCACTACCACGGATAACAGGCACATCATCACCTGGAAATTCGTATTTACTAAGCAACTCACGAACTTCTAGCTCAACCAGATCGAGCAACTCAGGATCATCAACCATGTCACATTTATTCATAAATACAGTGATCTTAGGAACACCGACCTGACGTGCCAACAGGATATGCTCTCGTGTCTGCGGCATTGGGCCATCGTTTGCGGAAATAACCAAAACCGCACCATCCATCTGCGCCGCACCAGTGATCATGTTTTTCACATAATCCGCATGACCGGGGCAATCTACATGAGCATAATGACGGTTCTCGGTATTGTATTCCACGTGAGCAATAGCAATGGTAATACCGCGCTCCTTTTCCTCAGGCGCTTTATCGATTTGATCGAAAGCAATCGTTTCAGCAAATCCTTTTTTCGACAAAACTTCTGTGATCGCAGCGGTTAAAGTAGTTTTACCATGGTCAACGTGACCCACGGTCCCAACGTTCAAATGAGGTTTATCGCGAATAAATTTTTCTTTAGCCATGCTGATTCACTCCAATATATATAGTATTTATTAAACTGCTAATTTCTCACTGGCGCCGGTGGATTTTGCAATTAATTCTTCCGCTACCAAAACAGGAACAGAATCATATTTAGCAAATTCCATAGAGTAACTAGCCCGTCCCTGAGTCGATGATCGTAGATCTGTGGAATATCCAAACATTCCCGACAAAGGCACTTCAGCCCTAATTACTTTTGCGCCGGCACGATCCGCCAGATCCTTGATCTTGCCGCGCTTGGAATTGAGCCGACCGATCACATCCCCCATGAACTCCTCAGGGGTGACCACTTCCACATCCATTACCGGCTCCAGCATCTGCGGCGCTCCTTTTTTACAAGCTTCTTGGAATGCCATCGACGCACAAATTTTAAACGCCATTTCAGATGAATCCACATCATGAAAAGACCCATCAAGCAACGTCACAGAAATATCAACTGCAGGATACCCACAAAGAATTCCTCTAGCCATCGACTCCACAACCCCCTTTTGCACCGCCGGAATAAATTCCTTAGGAATTGCACCGCCATGAATTTTATTTACGAACTCAAATCCTGTTCCCGCCTCTCTTGGCTCGACCTTGATAACAACATGACCGTACTGACCCCGGCCACCAGATTGCTTGACATATTTGTTTTCATGCTCAACCGCTTTGGTGATCGTCTCCTTAAAAGCAACCTGCGGTTTAGAAACATCCACATCTAGTGAGAATTCTCTGCGCATTCGATCCACCAAAACCTCAAGATGCAACTCGCCCATTCCAGAAATAATCGTTTGGTTGGTATCGGAATCAACGCGTACCTGAAAAGTGGGATCTTCCTGCAAAAGTTTGACGAGACAATCCGAAAGCTTATCTTGTTCCGCCTTGGTTTTTGGCTCAATTGCCACAGAAATAACTGGCTCAGGAAATTGAATAGCCTCGAGAATTATAGGATAGTCTTTATCGCAAAGTGTGTCACCAGTATAGGACTTTTTTAATCCAATCACCGCAGCGATATCTCCTGCCCGCACCACATCAACTTCTTCTCGCTTATTAGCGTGCATCCTTAAAATTCGACCCACCCGCTCTTTAACATTTTTTGTGGAATTGTAAACATAAGAACCGCTGGTCAGCTCTCCAGAATAAACCCTCACAAACGCCAACTGACCCACAAACGGATCGGTCATTATTTTGAATGCCAAAGCGGAGAAATGGTCTCCCACATCTAGCTTACGACTTTCTTCACTTTGCGTATTAGGATTTGTCCCAGTGATGGTTTTTAATTCTTGGGGAGAGGGAAGATAGGCTACCACAGAGTCAAGCAGTTGCTGCACCCCCTTATTCTTAAAGGCTGCACCACACAATACAGGCGTGAAGCGGGATTCAAGTGTGCCTACTCTTAATGCGGCATTAATTTCCTCCACCGAGATCTCTTCACCACCCAAAAATTTTTCCATGATGGTATCATCCACATCCGAAATCGATTCGATGAGTTTTTCGCGATATTCATCCGCCTGGTCTTTATACTCGCCAGGGATATCTACCACCTCATAAACCTCGCCTTTATCCTTATCATCCGAGTAAGTGTTCGCCTTCATATTAATGAGGTCAATCACGCCGATGAAATCAGCCTCAGCCCCCAAAGGCAACTGAATTGGCACCGGATGAGCATTTAGCTTTCCCTTCATCTGCTCAACACAACCCAGGAAGTTGGCGCCTGCACGATCCATCTTATTCACGAAACAAATTCGTGGCACATTATACTTACTAGCCTGACGCCAAACCGTTTCAGACTGCGGCTCAACACCACTTACCGCATCAAAGACACCAACTGCCCCATCTAACACCCGCAACGACCGCTCAACCTCTGCGGTAAAATCCACATGTCCAGGCGTATCAATTATATTGATTTTATGCCCCAACCAAGAACAGGTCGTTGCCGCCGATGTGATAGTAATACCTCTTTCTTGCTCCTGCTCCATCCAATCCATCGTGGCGTTTCCATCGTGCACTTCGCCAATCTTATGGCTCTTGCCGGTGTAGTAAAGAACTCTTTCAGTTGTCGTCGTCTTACCCGCATCGATATGGGCAATAATCCCTATATTGCGAGTCTTTTCAAGTTTGGTTTTTTCACTCATTCTCTTACCTTATAACTCCTATTACCATCGGTAATGGGCAAACGCTTTGTTCGCTTCTGCCATACGATGAACTTCTTCTTTTTTCTTAATTGCTCCGCCTGAATTATTGAAGGCATCCATAATTTCCCCTGTCAACTTATCGGCCATGGTTCGACCCGATCGCTGTCTGGCATTTTGAATCACCCAGCGAATGCTGAGGGCCATCCTTCGATTCTCCCTTACCTCAACCGGAACCTGATAGGTCGCACCACCCACTCGGCGAGACCGCACCTCCAGCAATGGAGCGACATTTTCAATTGCCTTTCGAAACACCCGCAACGGTTCTTCTTTTCCCTTAGCTTCAATATTCTCGAGAGCTGTATAAAAAATTGTCTCCGCCCTGCCCTTTTTTCCCTTATTCAAAAGACAATTTATAAACCGAGCTACCAGAATGTTATTGAATTTTGGATCGGGGGTAATTTCCCGCTTTTGAGCTTCTCGTCTTCTTGCCATAGTTTTCTTGTTCTATTTTTTTGGCCTTTTGGCCCCATATTTTGAACGGCTCTGCATACGCCCCTCAACACCCAAGGTGTCGAGGCTGCCTCGAACCACGTGATACCGGACACCCGGCAAGTCTTTAATTCGCCCTCCCCGGATCATAACAATTGAATGCTCCTGCAAATTATGACCCACTCCAGGAATATACGTTGTCACTTCCATTCCATTGGTCAATCGCACACGAGCTACTTTTCGAAGCGCCGAATTCGGCTTTTTAGGCGTCGAAGTATAAACCCTGACACAAACACCTCGTTTTTGAGGACAAGATTTCAGCGCCGGACTATCGCTTTTTTTCACCGGTTTTGATCTACCGGATTTCACTAATTGATTAATTGTTGGCAAAAAATCGTCCCCCAAAATGAAAAACACGCGCGGGCATAAAATAAAACTTAGCTTACCCCGTCAAATATAAAACTGAGCGCACCCAATGAAGTCAATGAAAACAAAGGGTTAATCCAGGTAAAATATGGCGTGAAAAAGGTGTAATTGTATCACTGAAAATCTCGGAGTCAAGCTAAAAAAGGCGAATACTTACTCTGCTGCTACCGTAGTTTTTACTTCCTCTTCTTCCCCGCTATTTTCTATTTCTGGTTCTTCAATGCGAATTCCACTATAAGCCCGGCACCCTGTTCCAGCAGGAATTAACCGGCCCATTGTCACATTTTCCTTCAAACCCACTAAGTTATCTCGCTTACCACTGACACTCACCTCTGTTAACACGCGAGTTGTCTCCTGAAACGATGCTGCCGAGATGAAGCTTTCAGTGCTCAAAGATGACTTGGTTATTCCCAAGAGAACCGGAGCGCCTTTAGCGGGCTTCTTCTTATTTTTTATTGCTTCCTGATTCGCCGCATTAAATACTTTTTTGGTAACCTGCTCGCCGATCAAAAACTCTGTATCCCCTGAATCTTCAATGATTAAGTGGCGCAACATTTGCCGCACGATAACCTCAATATGCTTATCGTTAATAGCAACACCTTGAAGTCGGTATACCTCCTGCACTTCATTGACAAGATATTTACGCAACTCATCTTCACCAAGAACACGAAGAATATCATGCGGGTTCGAAGCACCATCCATTAGCGCTTCGCCAGCCACCACTTCATCACCCTCATGAACATTAATATGTTTGCCGCGCGGTATTAGATATTCACATTCATCTCCCGATTCGCTCTCAACAATTACTTTTCGCATCCCCTTAACGAAACCACCAAATTTAACCTTACCGGTAATCTCAGTGATGGTTGCCTGCTCATGCGGTTTTCTTGCCTCAAAAAGTTCTGCAACCCTTGGCAGACCACCCGTGATGTCTTTTGTTTTTGCTGACTCACGAGGAATTTTCACAATCAAATCACCAGCGTTAACATGATCGCCCTCATTAACATTTATGTTTGCTCCTGCGGGAAGAATATAACGACGAACCGTTTCACCATTTATATCTTTCAGGGAAATCCTTGGTTGTTTCTTTTCATCACGGTGACTGATAATTACCTTAGTAGATAAACCTGTAATTTCATCAAAGTCCTCTTTCATTGTCGAGCCTTCAACGATATCACCAAAAGCAATAGTACCCTCAACCTCGGTAAGAATGGCATTTGTATAAGGGTCCCATTCTATAAGCGTTTGCCCCTCCTGAACTTCCTGACCATCACTGACTTTCAGCTTGGCAGCATACACAACAGAAAATCGCTCTTTTTCTCTACCGGTTTCATCCTGAACCACAAGGCTTCCATTTCGATTCATTACAATGATTTCGCCCGCCTGGTTTTTCAGGGTGCGGAGCCCCATATACTTAACGACTCCCCCACGTTTAGTATTCAGAGTTGTCTGCTCAACCACTCGACTCGCGGTTCCACCAATATGGAACGTTCGCATCGTCAGCTGCGTTCCCGGCTCACCTATAGACTGTGCTGCAATAACACCCACAGGCTCACCAACCTCAACCCACTTAAGCGTTGCCATGTTGCGACCGTAACACTTAATACAAACACCCTGTTTCGACTCACAGGTTAGGCAGGAACGCATTTTAACTTTATCAATACCTGCATTTTCAATAGCGGTAACCGTGTCTTCCTCGATCAGACTATCGGCTTCCGCCAAAACGTTTCCAGTGAAAGGATCAATCACATCTTCAAGAACAGTTCGCCCCAGAATTCGTTCACCCAGAGGCTGAATAATTTCGCCGGCCTCAACCAAAGAAATAGCATCGATACCTTTCAATGTGCCACAATCTTCCTCCTGAACAATCATGTCCTGCGCAACATCAACCAAACGACGCGTGAGGTAACCGGAATTTGCGGTTTTTAGCGCGGTATCCGCTAGACCTTTTCGGGCCCCATGAGTTGAAATAAAATACTGAATTACCGATAGACCTTCGCGGAAATTTGCGGTAATGGGTGTTTCAATAATTTCCCCTGATGGCTTTGCCATTAATCCCCTCATTCCCGCCAATTGCCTTAGCTGCTGCGCACTTCCTCTTGCACCCGAGTCAGCCATAATGAAGATCGAATTAAAATCCTTATCCGTTTTTCCATTGACCGTAGACTCATCTTCACTTTCCAGCTCCTTAAACATTTCTTCAGAAACTTTTTCCGTAACATGCGCCCAAATATCGATGACCTTGTTGTAACGTTCACCATTAGTTATAAGCCCATCGCGATACTGCTTATGAACCCTAAGCACTTCATCGTTGGTCTTATCCACCAATTTAACTTTGGTTTTTGGTATCCGCATTTGATCAATAGAAATTGTGAGACCAGCCTCAGTTGCATATTTAAATCCGAGTCGCTTTACATCATCTAGCAATGTCACTGTCTTCTCTCGACCCACCAACAGGAATGCCTGAAATATGAGATCGGAAAGTGATTTCTTATCCATCAACCTGTTTACCAGCTCAAAGGGCAATCCTTCAGGGAGTATTGCGCCTAGAATAATACGGCCTGTCGTCGTTTCCGTAAGAACCTTATCGATGCGCACCATAATCATCGCCTGCAGGTCAAGCTCCTCAGCGTCATACGCTGCAATCACTTCTTTTTCATCGGAAAAAACTTTACCGCCACCTTTCACACCTTTCCGGTTTTTTGTCATGTAGTAACAACCCAGAACAATATCCTGGGTTGGAACCGCGATGGGCCTGCCATTAGCCG
>JAKUOQ010000130.1 GCA_022450865.1 Nitrospinales bacterium
GTGTACTTCATCGATAATAAAAATCTTGTATGGAGCGTTCATGGGTGTGAACTTGATCAATTCCCGCAGATTGCGAATTTCTTCAATCCCGCGGTTAGAAGCACCATCAATCTCCAGTACATCCAGATTTCTACTTTCGGTTATCTCATTACAAACAGTACAGTCATTACAGGGCTTTCCATTCTTGGAATTCGAGCAATTCAATCCCTTGGCCAAAATACGTGCAGTGGTTGTTTTCCCCACTCCCCGCGGTCCGGTGAATATATAACCCTGGGCCACCCGTTCTTTTTTAAATGCATTAACAAGTGTTTGTGTTACGTGGGTCTGGCCCACTACTTCATCAAAAGATTGTGGGCGATATTTTAAAGATAGAACTTGATAAGACATTACATCGTGCAATTAGTACTACAGAAATTACCTAAGTTTATAGTGGTCGTGCACCATAGATTGACATGCCCGGATGCCAGGTATACAAAAGTCGTTGGCTCAATTTCAGTGATCCATCGGCACATGAAATAAAACACCTACCGCTGCTCCTTTCCAGGCCTGACGGGGTTGGGTGCAACTCCATTGCAATGGGTTGAAACGTCAACACCACGTGCTTGGTAAACCCAACGCGGAACAAGCCTCTCTATGGCGTTAAATCCTGCTATAGCGGATTGCAGGTTACAGGGCACCGCTACCTCCCCACCTAGCACGACCAAATTTTCAATGAACTTTTCAATCATCCAATTTAACAATAAATTGGCTGGTGGAGCCGAAGGGGATCGAACCCTCGACCTCAGCATTGCGAACGCTGCGCTCTCCCAACTGAGCTACGGCCCCGTTCATCTTAAAATTTACCTGAATTTTATCTGAGGAAGCAAGCGTAGCAAGATTAACTTTAATAAAGTACAACTATCTTTATTTCTTCCAACTCATGCCAGTTCCAGAAATTAGAGCGTTCTATTTTTATCACACCATCGCGAAAACTAAAGCGCACCCGCTTTCGATATAGTGATTCTGTGAACCATTTGGAATTGGTACGTTTATAATAAATTGCCAAAAATGGTGGACTATCTTCTTTTAGATCCGGTATGGGTAAAGTACAAATGGCGTCATTGAATAAACCCTCTTCAGTGATGAACTCTACTTTGGTGAAATTATAAACGCGTTTGGTTAATGATTTATAATCAATGAATTTGTTATTTGGCTGCCCAAGTAAAACACCAGTGACAAACCAAATTAAATAAAAGAGAAATAATTGATATTTTAGCTGATAGCCCCGAGATGGCCTTATCACTTCTTCTTACGACCGAAAAACCCCTTCTTCTTTTTCTTTTTATCATCATCCGCTGCTTCGGCCGGTGCTTTTCCTTTTTCTCCCGATTCCATTGTTTCTAACCGTTTCTCCCAGTCACTGGAATCTTCGCCTTGACCTTCTAATGGAGTTGCCTCAGTTGCCGTCGCTGGAACCTCTGCTGCTTGAGGCGGTGTATCGAAACGATGCTGCCATGCATCGCGCAACTGTTGCTGTCGACTTACAGACTTCTCTTTTAATTCTGATAATAGATTGGTTACTTCCTCATGAAAATCAGCTACGGTTGTATCCAGTCGCTGTACTAATTGCTGTGTAAGAGACTCACCATACTCATCACCAATTTGGTCCAATAGCACTGCTACCTTCTCATTAACATATTTTTGCTGTTCAGTTAATTTTGGTACTTGTTCTTCTGAATTAGGTTCAGGCATGTTTCCTCCCAAAAATTAGTTCTTTAATTTATCCATTTCTTCTGGAGTTAATGCAAGAAATGTTTTTGGTGACGATATGATATTCACTGCTTCGTATGTTTCAGAACCCACTAGCATTCCTAATACTGTGCCAATAAATCGAAAGTGCCAAACCTGATCAATCCTTGGGCGAGTTTGCTCGTTCCATAACTCTGCCAATATTACACCACCCAAAGCAGAAAGGGCATATAAAAAACCTTTAAGTTTTGGTAATTCCCTAATATTTTTTCGATAAGTTATACTGGCCATATCCCAAATCGGTATTTTTTCAACTGATATAGGTGTTTGGATCGATAACTGTCGCTTTTCAACGCCGATCAATGCACCTCGGACCTTTTTTCCAGTGCGGTGTTTTATAATAATAAATTGATCTTTTGATATCGATTCCAAAATATTTATTGTTGTAAGATAAGTTAAATTTTTACTGATACCGTCACGATCATGATTAGTAATGTGCGGTTGTACATCTACATGTTGTTGCAGTTGTATGAATTCCCTCATTGTAAGAGACCTTCTTCGCACGCTACGCTGGCTAAATTCTATAAAAACAATTTGAATAATTATTTTATTTTTTCCCGCATCGTAAAACTGGGCACTATAAAAACCATCAATATCTGGGAAAATTCGGAAAAATACATTTTCTTCAGCATCAACTGTAAGTCCTACTTTTTTACTGAGTGGTATAATGTCAGGCGTCTGGGCGCTCAATGTGGCCAGGATTAAAAAACAGGATAAGAAAAAAGTAAAATTATGATTCAATAATAGCAATTATTTCGTCTAGTTCAGGGAATCTTCCCAATTCTTTTTTTGAGAATATTGATTTACCATTTTTATTCACTTCATAGACACCACCACCAGATGGGATAAGCCTCAACTCAGTTACGTTATTACCATATTTTGCAAGTAGATCAGCGGCCATCCTGGACGCTCTTGGTAAATAGTTTCAAACGTTACAATATTCAATAGATAATTTCATATTATGCTCCTAAAAATGGGGTTAACCAATATATCGCAAAAACTGCCATTAGTCCTGCAAGTAAAAAAAGAAAAATAGCTGCCTTTTTAAATCCCCTTCCGCCCGCGTCATATCTGTATATGGTTCTTGGATCAGTGTCTTTCACTAGAAATTGAAAGAAGTTTCGATTGTAGTTTGAACTACTGGTTCTAGTTTGCCAGTGCCATCATCATTCAACGCACCTGTGTAACGATAGAATTGACGATAATCCATAATAACACTAATTCCCTTACCAAGTTCGTACCCCAATCTATATCCCATTACGGTGTTCACAGATGGATTTTCGAAATCAAAGGGATTCTTATCATTAGAACGCTGATAAAATGCTGTTGCTTCGCTGAGTTTCGGAATTCGCTCAGCGTTTAATGTTAATGCTGCTACAAAACTGTTCACCGTATCCGTATCTGATGTCATATTTGTATAAGAACCATACAAACTGCCAAATCCAAAAGCATCGGCACTAATAGATCCAAAGTGCCCTCCTAGGCCAACATTCATAGACGAATCTGCAAACAAGGT
>JAKUOQ010000131.1 GCA_022450865.1 Nitrospinales bacterium
CCTTTGCAGGAAGCCTGACCACTACTTTTCTAATTCGGGGTGTTAATTTTTCTGTTGGAGAAGTGGGGGCTATAAATAAAGGTATGGGCTTGGCAGCCACCATAATAGGTGCGATTTATGGTGGTTTGCTAATGGCCCGATTGCGTTTATTCAATTCCTTATTAATTTTTGGGATTTTGCAGGCGGTATCGAATCTTTCCTTTATGGTTTTAGCTTTGGTGGGGAAAAATTATCCACTGATGATTTTTACTATAGCCTTTGAAAATCTCGCGGGTGGAATGGGAACAGCAGCATTCGTTGCATTTTTAATGGCTTTGTGTAATCAACGTTATACCGCTACGCAGTTTGCCTTACTGTCTGCTTTAGCCTCATTGGGCAGAGTGTTTGTTGGGCCTCTTTCGGGAGTTTTAGTAGATGAGATGGGTTGGACTGTTTTTTTCTTTTCCACCTTCCTTTTTGCTTTACCGGGGCTGATTTTACTTTGGGTTATGAAACACGTAGTGATGGCAATAGAAAATGAATCAGTGGTGAACCCTCTCGTGACCTCTGATAAGGCATGACAGAATTTATCTACCTGCATGGCTTTGCCTCCGGACCCGATTCTAATAAGGCACAGGCTTTTAAAAAACGATTTCAAAAGTTAAACATTGCCATGCATGTTCCCGATTTACAGGAAGATGATTTTGAAAATTTAACCTTATCCCGTCAGATAAGGTTGGTCCAGACGATAATAGATAGAGATAAGCGCAAAAAATTTGGCTTAATTGGCAGTAGTATGGGTGGTTATTTGGCCAGCCTGGTTGCACAAACAAGAGACTCAGTAAAAGCCTTATATCTTATGGCTCCCGGTTTTAATTTTCTAAATCGTTGGAGAGAAAAGCTTGATTTGTCCAAAACGACTCAAGATTTAATTCCCGTATTTCATTACCGATACAATAAAGAAGTTTTGTTGAATACCCATTTATTTCGAGATGCAGAAACCTGGGAATCTGTACCGTTGAAACGAAAAATTCCTACGTTAATTGTCCATGGTTTGCACGATACGACAGTAAATATATCGGAGTCGAGAAACTTTGTTAGCGCACATCCAGGTTGTGAGCTAAAGGAGTTGGATAGTGACCATGGTTTACTATCATGTATGGATTGGATTGTTGAAGATTGCCTTAGATTTTTTCAAGATCAGCGTTTATTATGATCACCTCAATTTTATCGGAGTGACCCTGTTCTATGTGGTAGGGGAATTTAAATACCCCTGTTAAAAGAGCAAGGAGTTAGATTCGTGCATACTCAGGTGCCTATAATATCTTTTGGGACCCAGCCTTTTTGCTTTGTATTCAATCTAACCTCAAACCAACCTCGCCTTTCATCGGTAATGGTTACAAGTGCACCTTCATGTAATTCGAATAGTGTGACATTGGATAGGTCGAGACCAGATTTCACATCAACTTTTTTTGCAAGTACGACACCTGTTTTTAAATTGGATTCAAGATGTAGTTTGACGCCGACACCAACAAAAGCCAACAGTAATAAAGCGAGGAACGAATTCCGAGCCAATCTTAAGAATTCTGAGCGAAAATAAAACCATGCGGTTAGTATCACCCAGAAAATCAGGTTGACTGTTATGGCGAGATTTATGTTTTCATTCATATTTAGATCGTTTACCCAAAAGAAAAATGTAGAAAGTGCGCTGTGGGCTGGAGGGGAAATTTTATCTTGGGTTTGTTGGATTGCGAAATTTAAGTTCGCCTGTAAATTTTCATTGCGTGGAATTAATTTTTGCGCATTCATATAATTTAGAATTGCGGGTCCAATTTTTCCAAGCCGAATATAAGTGTTTCCAAGGTTATAGTATAGATAGCCATTGTTGATTCCTCTTTGGATAAGAGATTCATAAGAGTCTGCTGCTTGCTGGAATTCACTCTTTGCATACAGGTCGTTTGCTGTTGCCACTTCAGTTGCAAAAACCTCCGCAAGACTTGCGGGGGTGTGGCAAATTAACCCAATTAGAAAAAAGAAAGAGGCGATACTTTTATTCAAGATTTTTTCTCCAGAATTTTGATAAGACCTTGCGTTTCGTTTAACAATTCTCGATTGTTTCCAAATGCCTCAGGAGCATATTGCAGGGTATCGCATTTTTCCAAGAGGTTTCGGGTAATGTTTACCTGATTTATTTGGTAGTCTAATTGTTTTAGTTTGTATTCTACTTCAGCTGCAGTAATGGCCTTTCCCTTCATATTTAATTTGTCACCGATATACTCGCGGAGTATCTCTGAGAGCTCACTTGTAAATTCTTTCGAATCTATATTTTTAGAGCGCGTCAAACTCTTTAGTTTTTGGGAAGCCGTTTTGTAAGCTTTTTGACTTCTGTAAAAAGCCATATCGGTGGCCAGTCGTTTTTTTTGTCGAATAAAAAATGCGCATATTAGAAAAAAGATTGCAGGGTAAGTGAATTCCAAAACTGTTGAGATACCTATTTTGGTATTGATATTATTAAAATCATCTAGTTTTGTATGTAAGGGTAGAATATCTTCAGCAAGAATTTCAATTTCTGGTTTTGTAATGACATTGCCTGGAGAATTTGATTGAACTAGATTTAAAGTTTCTTGAGATGAAGACGGTCGGACATTTATTTCAATGGGGTGGGTTTGGGCTTGTCGATAATCTTTAATCGTTGGATCAAAATAGGAAAAGGTGAAAGCGGGTAATTTAGCGGCTCCTGGTTTTAAAGGGACCAAAGCAAATTTAAAAACTTTTTTTCCTGTAATCTGGTTTCCTATGACCGTTTGGTTGAATTCCGGCTGATCAGGATAAACTTTAAACAGTTTTTTTAGGTCAGGTTCTGGAAATGATACTCCGCGGAGGTTTCCATTTCCTGAAACTGTAATCGTTAGTGTGGTAGTATCTCCCACTTCGAGATCGTCTTTCCCAAGGTCTGAAATAATATCAAAACTGCCGATTGTATTTTTTAAATCTTCGGGCTTACCTTTTGTGGGTAATGGTAAAACTTCAATCGATATGGGTTTGGTTCTTAAGACCTTGTGTTCGGCACGAGTTCTCTGACTAAAAAACGGATCATTAAAAAACTGGCTGAACGCTCCTCTATTTGATCGATTCTGTGGGCGGTGGTAGATATCGAATTCAAGGGTCGCAGGTGGGATTTCTGCTTTGCCAGTTTTAATTGGGAATAGGGCTACCGATATTTCTTGCACATGGTATTGAATGCCATTTACGACACTTTGGTAGCTTTTTGCTTTTCCCAATTCTTCCTTCTGAAAATAAG
>JAKUOQ010000132.1 GCA_022450865.1 Nitrospinales bacterium
CACAACCTACATAAGGATAGCAGGATGTAGGTTGTGAGAATTTGAGAAAGCAGGAATTGGCGTTAGCACCGTCAGTTATAATCCTGACTTCAGTCAGGATCTCATTTTCTCCAAGATCTGTTACCCAAAGCCCGGTAAAAAACAAACTGATCAATTGTACGTTCCACTGCTGATTCTTGAGCGACAATGGTGGCTTCAAGCGCCAAGACAACTCCCGGATGATCAGCCCCTGGATCAGAGTGTACCAAAAATTCAACAATGGTCCCGCGATTCCGGACATGCACATCACCAATCTGTAGGGCAGTCTGGCCTAATCCAGGAGTTTTTTGCTGGGTCATCAAATCAGAAGATTCGATCACCCAGTGTGTTACACAAGCACCAATTTACACCTTATTGATCAGGCCGCCTCTTCTTTAGTCATTGCAGCGCCTAGTTTGGCTGATATTGAGCCAAAGATCGCTCCAACCGCTAAAGAAATTGACATTATTATCAACGGGTTGGTAAAAGCAGCACCGAACAGAATTTCTTGAGTTAACATGTTTGGTGTCTGCAACAAATAGCCAAATGTAGATGCAAAACCGAATACGGTGCCAGGGATTGCAGAAAGCGCTGGAATATTGGCAGCCATGCACAAAATAAATATAGCAACCGCCACAACAATCCCGGCCCATAGGGGGAGTCCGAGTTGTGCTGCGAGAGGTATACTAATGATAATAATTGCTGACAACCAAGCCATAATTACGCCGAAAATCCCGCAAACGATCACATTTTTCATGGCTTCCGGGGTAGCCCCAAGAGCAAAAAAAGCTCCCCAACCTATAAAAACCGGCCATATTAAAACAAAACCGCCTACCACCCCCAATGCCAAGAATGTTGCCAGTCCACCTAGGAGGGCAATACTTAGAGAAAGTGCTGTAAGACTTTTCATATTCAACTCCTTTTTTTACCTCTGTTAATTATAAGTCAAATTTCGTATTGAGGTGGATACAAAACCCAACGGACAGATATGAGTTTCACAGCCTTAAGGTGAACCCATCCTGGTTTCTACCAGACGGTAGTTCCCATTCCAAATAAATTTTGCAGTTGCCCCAATTACATGTTTAAATCTCCATTTCACACCTCCGTTAAACTGAATCGAAAAGAAGAAGGATTTTATTTCTGTCATTTGTTCTTCATTCAGGAAATGATGTGGGGAATACATGGGGTTCTTCTTTGTGGATAACAAACCAAAGATTATTCGTTGTACCAAAAATCCTTGAAGTCCAAGTGATTCCATCCGAAGAGTTATATTTACACCTTCCAAACCATCTTTCATCCATTTGATGTCTTGGTTGTTAGATTCCAACTCATTTCGGATGTCTATTCACCCGACCACACCGACAGTTCTCTTATACTATAAAATATTTTTTGTATAAGTTATACTATAATAATCAATTTATATAAATTTCTGCATACGCAGTAATTTTAAAAATTGGAGCACACACCTTTGAAGGTGCTGTCCCTTTGGATCAGTTCGATATGGTATCCGCTTGGGTCGAGGGCAAATGCAATCTGGCTCATGTTGCCGTCTTCCGGCTTCTTGTGAAAAGGAACACCCCGTTCAATCATCTCGTGACACATGCCTTCCAGGTCGTCAACAATGAACCCAATGTGTCCAAAGCCTCGCCACTTTTCATCGTTTCCGGTGGAAATCTGAAACTCTTCGTCACTTTCAGTTCCGTGGTTATGGGTTATTTCTAGGATCGGGTACCACAAAGAATGGGTAAACTCGCTGGCTTCGGTGCTGTTTGGATCGATTTGTTCCTTATCGTACCGCTCTTTCTCGTCTGGCGTGAGGACGGACGTCAGGAAATAGTTCGTAAAATCATTGGGAATCTCCATTTTTCTCATCAACTGCATTCCCATCACATTTTGATAAAAATCAACCGTCGCTGCAGCGTCCTTCACGCGCAGCATGGTTTGCGACAGATTGGCAGGAACGCCGGGAAAAGATCGGCTACGAGCCACCAGCTCAATCCAATATCCATCGGGGTCTAGACAAAATGCGAGTCCCTTCATCCGACCTTCGTCCGGTTTTTTTTGAAAACGTACCCCTTCCTCTTCCAAGTCCGCTGAATACGCATAGACATCATCGACATTGAAGGCGACGTGACCGAAACCTCTCACCGGTCCATTTTCGATGAATAAGCTGCTGTCTCGAGGTAAATCACGCCCGCCGTTCCCACTCCAAACCGAGAAATCCGGATCGTCCTCACTCCCGTGGTTGTGTGTGAGTTCCAATGTGCATTGCCCCGTCATGTTCCACAAATAGTTTTCGGAAGTTGGAGTCCCAGGTTCACCACAACCTTCGAAGGAAGCCGACGGACGTTCCAAAAAATATAGACTGAACTTCCACTGTGGGAAATCGTATTTATGAACCAGTTGCATCCCGAAATGTTTCTCATAAAACGGCACGCTCACTTTCGGGTCCTTGATTCGCAGCATAGTCTGCTGCAGGACCGCATTGTATTTCTTTCCTAAAGCTTCCATAGTTCTAAATGTAAAAAAATTATCGTGCTATTATTTATATACTCCCGCTGCAAAATTATATTTGATGTCTTGCAAGTTAGACTATATGTTCAGTTTGTACAAGGTAAATCCCCAATAAAATCTCAATATTTGCTAATTATTTACACTTTTATATATAAGAAATATAGGAAAATTAAAAACCTGTCAAGGAAATAATTTCACCTTTTCATCAGCACTAGGTGTAGTGTCGAAAATTCGCTCTTCTTGAGTTTGGGGTTTTTGGGTGGAATTTCAGTTCGCCCCATCCGAGAAAGGTCTCTACAAATCTTTTGACTCCTATGAGAAACCGTAAGAAGCTGCGGTGCTCTCAGATCGCCCTAAGGCTTAAAAGTCAGGTGCAAGAAGGTCGAGATATCGTGTAAATTCGAGGATTGGGGCTTGTTTTACAAGAATTGGTGATTGATCCATTTCTTTCTTAAATTTAGCCTATGGTCCAATTAGAAAAAGTTCATCTTTACTGAAATAATCAGAAAGACTTGACTGGTGTTCTTTATCTCACTAAAGATACCAGCGGCCCAAATTTTTCAGTGAAGGCTTTGAAAAGGTCGCTAACTTTAGCTTTAGTTAATTAGATGAGGGTCTCTTTCACATTAGTTAAGAAAAGCATCCGCATAATACTTTAAGCAGGTCTTTCCTGGAATAAACCTGCTAAGTTGGATCACTGCAAGGA
>JAKUOQ010000133.1 GCA_022450865.1 Nitrospinales bacterium
TTCGCATAATTGGGACGAGATACGCCGTTTGATGTGGAACTATGTTGGCATTGTTCGTTCCGACAAACGTCTAAAACGAGCGGAGCGTCGTATTCAACTTCTTTTAGAAGAAATTCAAGAATATTACTGGAACTTTAAAATTACTAAGAATACCTTAGAACTTAGAAACATTGCTATCACCGCACAGTTGATTATTCAAGGCGCTTTGTCGCGGAGCGAAAGTCGAGGTTTGCATTTCAACCTCGACCACCTGGATACGGATGATGAAAACTGGAAATGCGATAATGTTTTTCAGGACACCGCCCGTAGATTGATAACCCCGATTAACCCGAGAATAGTGACCCATGAGTGAAGAAAAAACAGTACATGTATTGATTCGAGATTTTTTTGGTGTGGTTGCTCTGGCCTTTACAGTATTTGGTTTTATGGCGCTAAATTCGTTTTCACCCACCGACCCCTCTTTCAATAAAAGTGTTACGGGAATGAACGTGACCAATTCCGGAGGCATGGTGGGAGCCTATCTTGCGGATGGGCTGGTGAGAATTTTCGGCAGCGGTTCCTTCTTCTTACCCATTATCACTGCAGTTTTTGGCTGGGCATTAATTCGTGGTAAGCAGGTACAAAACTGGTCGTTGATTATAGGTTCCGGAGCTTTATTTCTCATAGGCCTTTGTTCTTTGCTAGCGATACAGTTTAAGGTCGATCCGTTTTTCGGAAAAGCGGTGCCGGTTGGAGGGTTGATTGGTGATGGGCTTAGTGGTTTTCTGATCACCTGGTTGAATCCCTCGGGAGCGGTATTGGTTCTAATTACATTATTATTTATTTCTTTTATGATAATGACTCGTCTTGAGGTCAATGTTCTTGTAAAAACCTTGGGGCAGTTTTTTTCTATGATTGGTGGTGGGTTATGGTTGGGCCTAAATGGGATCAAAGATTTGACAATTAAAATGTTACGGGAGATGGGAAAAGCTTTTCAGGGAATTAAAGAAGTATTTGAAAAAAACCAGGTAGCACGTACTGAATCCGTGCAAACCAAAAAAGTTACCAGTGATCCGGTGATTGTTACTCGCACACGCCCTGAACCTTTGGTTATTGAACGCCAGGACAAATCTAATAAAAAGAAACAGGAAGAAAAGTCGGAATTTATAGTTCAAGATCATTTTGCTTTTATGGGTTCATCTGATAAATACGAGATCCCACCTTTATCTTTGTTAAACGATATCCCTCCTGAGGTAGGTCCAGATGCTGAAAAGGCGCGTAATGAAATATTAGCAAGTAGCGCAATTCTGGAAAAAAAGTTGTCGGACTTTGGTATCGATGGGCGGGTCCTTCAGGTTTTACCGGGTCCGGTTATCACTTTATTTGAATATGAACCTGCACCGGGTATCAAAGTAAGTCGCATTGTTTCGCTTGCTGATGATCTTGCTTTGGCAATGCGGTGTGTTGGATTACGCATTCTTGCTCCTGTTCCCGGAAAACCGGTAGTGGGAATTGAGATTCCAAACCTTCGTCGTGAAACCATTTACTTTAAAGATGTCATGGAATCGGATGCTTTTCAAGAATCTGATTCAAAACTGAATCTGGCAATCGGTAAAGATATTATCGGGGAGCCTGCGGTGCAAGACCTTGCGAAAACACCACATTTACTAATAGCTGGTTCTACCGGATCCGGGAAAAGTGTTGGTCTTAATTCAATGATATGTAGCATCCTACTGAATGCCACTCCAGATGAAGTTAAGATGATTATGATTGACCCCAAGATGTTGGAGCTTTCTATTTACGATGGCATCCCGCATCTTATTGCTCCGGTGGTTACCAATCCTAAAAAAGCTGCCGCAGCTTTGAAGTGGGCTGTTACCGAAATGGAATCACGTTATAAGTTAATGGCCGAGCGTGGAGTGAGAAACATAAATGGCTTTAATGACCTTGCTGAAAGGCTGCAAAAAGAATATGAAGTAGAATTAAAAAAACGTGAAAAGGCTAACAAAGGTGTGAAACCTGTTGATGAAGACAATAAGAACGAGGAAGAAGAAAATTTGATTCCAGAGCCTCCAGCAAAACTTCCGTATGTGGTTGTGCTCATCGACGAACTAGCGGACTTGATGATGGTCGCATCAAAGGGTGTTGAAGATTGCCTAACGCGCCTAGCGCAAATGGCGCGCGCGGCAGGCATTCATTTGATTGTTGCAACACAGCGTCCCTCCGTAGATGTGTTGACTGGAATCATTAAAACTAATTTCCCAACGCGAATGTCTTACAAGGTGACTTCCCGTGTGGATTCCAGAACCATTCTTGATGCAATGGGTGCCGACAAGCTGTTAGGCCGTGGTGATATGCTATTTCTTCCACCAGGATCATCCAATTTGCTTAGGCTCCATGGGGTAATGGTCAGCGATGAAGAGATTGAACGGATAGTTGGTTTCATTAAGAAACAAGCGCAACCAGTTTATGAAGAAGATATTTTTATGGTCGCTGAAATTGAAGCAAAGGATGAAGAAGAAGAACAGGAAATGGATGAAAAATATGACGAGGCATTAGCCATTGTTGCTAAAGACAGGCAAGCATCTATTTCTTATATCCAGCGACGCTTAAGGATAGGATATAATAGGGCAGCACGCATTATAGAAACCATGGAGCGAGAAGGAATAGTAGGTCCATCAGATGGGGTAAAGCCACGTGAAGTTTACGTTAGCCCAATCGAAATTGAATAGGCTTAGTATTGAAATAGTTGAGCTGACGGTATAACCTTCTTGGTGTTTTTCCATTTAACCTATCAGGGCAAAGCCGCCTCGATTATTACTATTTTATATAAAAGTTTTGCAAACATGCCAATCAGATGCAAAACAAGGGACATCAAACAATCGCAAACATGTTAAAAACGTATCCGTTTCATAAAAACTGGAGACAAAAACTGGAAAGCTGTGCCATGGTTTTGGGTGTTCCGGACCGTTTTCTGTAGTTCGCGTTTGATGAAAGAAGAACCTTTTCCTGATCCCCCCATCGTATTCTTGCTAATGGGTGCGAGCAACCTCGCTCGAGGTTATTCCATGCTTACCCATCACCTTTCAGAATGTCTTAAAAAAAATAAGACAGAATTTTTAAATGCACTAGGCCCTGGTCGAGGGTTTTGCACTAGAGGTGGGATATTTAATATTACATATTCACCTATTCAGGACAGCCAGGTAATAGAATCTGCGGAAAAAAA
>JAKUOQ010000134.1 GCA_022450865.1 Nitrospinales bacterium
TTGTTCGGCAAGATAGGCATAATCGAGATTAGAAATCCTGGGAGCTCCTGGGAATTTGGCATTGGGCAGGAAAAAATTCCATAGACCTTCTTCTTTCGCTTTGTTTTTCAGGTCTTCCAGAATTTCGGTCATCCGCTCTGTGTACTGCCAACGGTCACCCCCTTTGCCAACTTCGCTGTGGAATTCTTCTTCCATTGGTTCAATTTTTTCTTGGATGAAAGATTTGACGTGTTCCAAAACCGGTTTATAGTCGTCTGATATTTGCAAATTATTCATAATCTATTCTTCTTCTAAGAGTTAAGGGTTTCTCATAAATTAGTGGTAACAGGCTTTTAAAAAATAGAATTCTGGCTTCTCTTCTTCTCCTTACCATATAATTCATCTATCTTCGTTCAAACGTTCTTCTTCCAAATAAATCTGATTGGTTAAGTTGGTATTCAACTTGATGAGTTGAGTAGTTTTAATCTGCAACGTCGGTAAAATAATTATGTATTGATGAGAATTGGGCTCAAGGCTTCACGGATAATTTCAGGAACACGAATGGGTCGGCGTGTTTCATGATCCACATAAACATGCACAAAATGTCCTGATGCTGCAGGCTCAGGATCCTCTTCGAGGAAAAGTCCAACCCGATAGGTAATGCTGCTGGTTCCAATTTTTTCCACCAAAAGTCCTGCCTCGATGATTTGTGGGAATCTTATCTCTTTGTGGAACGTGCATCCGCTTTCCACAACGGTCCCGATTGCCTCAAGGTTTCTTATGTCATTTCCAGTAGAGCGAATCAAGTTCCCAATAACCGCAGTGTCAAAGTAGGAATAATAAACCACGTTGTTCACGTGACCATAAATGTCATGATCCTTCCAACGAGTTGGAATCTTTGTCCATGCTTTCAAGTCTTCACGTTTCCATTTCATCGTTTTTTTTGCTAAATTTTAAAGTAATTCTGGGATTTCTAGCCAGTTTGAAAAAGGTATTGCAAAGCGGTCCATCCCTTTGGTGTAAAGGTGCCAGTCAGGATATAGAACGCGAATTCCTGCATTAAAAAAGGCTTCTATAAGTTCTGGTCTGTCTTCAAGCATTACATCAGGTTGAATATCATCGACTATTATCTTCTCTTTATTATAATCTCCCACACACTGCAAAGAGTCGTAATTCAATTCTTTTAAGTTATCAATTCGTTTTTGTGAATGCTTAGGGTCAAGTGCAGTTACGATATGTAGTTCGTGATGAGTAGCTAACTTGTTGAGAATTTGTAGCGAATCATCAAAATAATTTAGTTTGCGAAGATCATCTCCTCTAAGGAAATGATCACGCACTTCTTCATTATTAGGGAAATTACGGATGACCCCCCAAATTACTGGATCATGGGAGAATGATATTTTTTCTCTTCGGGTGAAATCAATAAATCCTTGAAGATAATCTAGGATAACTCCATCCACATCAGAACAAATTTTCATATTAGAAATAGAATTATCATCTAGAGAATTTTAAGAAATGCCAGCAGTAGTCTGATAGACGCCTATATGGACACCCAATCATTTGCATCGTGCTACAAATATCTCATTTGATCAGCACTAAATAGTAAAAGATAAGTAACCATAATTTTTGAGGTTTATTTTTTGACTTCAAGAGTTACCTTACCCATTGCTTTTCGCTCTTTAAATATATTGAAAGCAGAAACAAAATCATGCATTTTAAAAGATTGATTCACGGCAGGCTTGATTTTACCCTGTTTAAAGAATTCAAATAATTCGTCCATATTAGTTTCATACGCCTCTGGTTCCTCAGTCGCAAATCGACCCATAAACACTCCTATCATTGAAGCTCCTTTCAGCAATGCAAGGTTGGCTTTATATTCAGGAATTCTCCCGCTTGCGAATCCAACAACTAACAATCGGCCATTCCAATTGATGCATCTTGTTGCCTGGTCAAAGAGATCACCTCCCACAGGGTCATAAATAACATCGGCTCCTTTACCTTTAGTCAACTCTTTAATTTTTGTTTTTAAATCCCCGTCGCTGTAGTTGACAAGTAAATCAGCACCAGCTTTTTTAGCAAACTGCAACTTTTCTTCAGAACTAGCTCCTGCAATCACTTGAGCTCCCATCAACTTTCCTAATTCAACAGCCGTTACACCAACCCCACCGCTGGCCCCAAGGACTAAAAGTGTTTCTCCTGGCTTTAAATTAGCTCGCTGTTTTAATGCATAGTATGAAGTGGTATAAACCATAGGGAATCCTGATGCAGTTTGAAAGCTCATACTGTCAGGTATTTTTCTCAAACCACTCACTGGGACACATACTTGCTCTGCCATGGCACCAATTCCCGGAGTTGCCATAACACGGTCGCCTTTATCAAACCCTTTAACATTTGGGCCTAATTCTTTAATAGTCCCTCCTGCCTCCGATCCGGGTGTGAATGGGAAAGGATGCTCCCACTGGTATTTTCCTTCAATCTGTAAAGTGTCAGGGAAATTTAATGCAGCAGCATACACCTCAACCAGTGCTTCTCCCTCTCCAGGTTTTAAATCTTCTACCTCTTCAAGCACCAGGTTTTCTGGGGGACCAAAAGATTTGCACAAAATTGCTTTCATAATGATTCCTTCAATGCATCAAAATTAATTGTTTAGCAGCGATTGGGCCATACAAAGGCATGGTCCGAGTTTGAATCGAGAATAGTCATCAGCCATATATGCCGCTCCTTTTTCACCACTGCTCTTCACACGTTTTAATTTTCTTAAGTCTCATTCCCTCTAAACGTACTCAAAGTAGGCGTTGGAGACTACAGTTTTTTCTCCAACCGCCGCTTCGAACAACACGCGACCAGGCCCGTCTTTCCAGACCCTGAGGACAAGCTTATCGTTGAGAAACACTGGAGACGAGAAACGGACCCTGATCTTTTTGAACCTTTTTGCGTCGTTGTCACAAAGTGCGGCCAGCAACAACTGGGCGCAGTGTCCGAAGGTACATAATCCATGGAGTATGGGTTCATCAAAACCGCCAAAGCGGGCCGCCTCGGGGTCAATATGAAGGGGATTGTAGTCCCCTGAGAGTCGATAGATGTGCGCCTGGTTCTCGTGAATGACAGCGCTGCAATTGACATCGGGCTCTCTCTCTGGGACGTCAATTTTGGCAGAGTAGGTTTGACCAGCACCAGTGAAGGGTTCGATATCTCCCAGCACTTCTACA
>JAKUOQ010000135.1 GCA_022450865.1 Nitrospinales bacterium
GGATGAACTGAGCTCTTCTAGGGGTATTAAGTAAAACCTAAAGTCATCGTCTTAAAGTGGAATGTAGCCCCTGTTCTGATTTTCTAAAGATTTATGTGAGTTTGGAAGCTGTGTAAGGCACGCTAAAAGCAAGCTGACAATCCAGACCTCTAAAATTAGCTCATATAAACACCCTTAGAATAAGCTGCTACCAATTGCAGTAAAAACCTGGACGACACAACAGTCTCTGCTGGTTCCAGGTCTCCGATGACACCTACCAATGTTTCTGCCAGATCACGGTCTCCCTTCAATGCTCTCACCACTTGGTTACAAAAAAACTGATTACAAATAAGTTTCTGTAAAATCCTACTCAGTAAAAACTTCTTATCAAATTCTTTTTTTCTTCTTACCTCGTAAATATTTAAAGCATCTCTTGAAAAATTAAAATTTTTCAACGCCTTTACAGCAACTTCTACAGCAATCTCAGAACTTCTCAAAGAAAGATAAATTCCTTCACCAGTAAAAGGATCGATGAATCCCATAGCGTCACCCACCATAAGCAAACCGCCACAGGGTACTGACTTAACAGAAAAAGCCAGTGATTCTACAGTACGCACCGATTCAAGACATTTAGCATTTCGAAGAATTTTGTAACGCTGCGAGTTTTTCATCACTGTATCCAAATAAAACTTGTCAGGATTTTCTCCATTCATCGAATGCCTATTAACAACCAGCACCACATTGGCACGATCTCTTCCTACATTTGAAATACCCGTATAACCAGGATCAGAAACATGCATATAACAATAATCATCGGCAATTTGAGCGCCTTCCCAATGTGCCGCCATAGCGATTTTAACTCCTCCAACAGGTTCTTCCTTTAAATGAAATTTTTTTAACGACAGTGCGTTTCTTCCGCCAGCATCAATTACCAAAGGTGCATGGATGGAAAAAGAAGTTTTGCTCCCATCCCAACCACGAGCACCAATAACGCAATCGTCTTCAAATAAAAACTCGGTGACCTTGTATTGCTCACGAACCTCAACTCCCGCGCGTTTTGCTTCCTCGACAAACAGAGAATCCAGTTCATACCTTGAAACTGACAAACTGGTCGGACGTTCAGCTAGCCTCGGCTGAAGTGGATAATCGATGGAAAACTCTTTTCCTTCATAAGAGGAGATGGAAACACCCTTCAATCTTTTAGGGTTCAACGTTTCAATACGACTCAATATTCCTAGTCGATCAAGAATCGGATCCGCAGCAGGACTAATGAATTCTCCACAAACTTTATCACGCGGGAACTTCGCCTGGTCGCAAAGCACCACATTATAACCAAGTCGGCTTAGGCCAATTGCAGCGGAACAACCGGCCGGCCCGCCCCCGATGACAATAACATCCGCGTTATCCATTATTTTTCCTGGCTAGAAAGGCAATGCGATAAGGGAAGTGGCGATAAACTTCAAAGGTTTCGATTTCTGCCTGCTTTGCAAGCTGACGAAATTCTGAAGGGGTGAATGCGTTCATAACAGATACTGGGGCGTCATATCGAGTGAGACGATTGCGGGTAAAGATCCGTGTCAATAAAAATATGACCGTATGCGCAATTCGGCTGCGGTGCAAGTCATTGATCAAAAATCCTAAACGAGCAGATTTATAAATAGCCTTTATTATCGCGACCGCATTATCCCAGCTAAAATGATGCAGAGAAAGGTTGTTTATCGCAAAATCAAACTCATCATCTCTAAAGGGTAATGCAAGAATATCGCATTGCACCAAGCGGATTTCGGGATATTGTTGGATTTCGTCTTTCGCCATTTTAAGCATTTTGGCGTTGATGTCGATCGCTGTGATTTGAATTGGAACACCCATTTTACGGGCAAGTTTAGCAAGGGCTATCGGCTGATCGGCCGAACCAGTAGCCGCATCAAGTACAGTAAAGGCTCGATCTAAATTATGCCTCCTTAAAAATTTTTCAGCATGATGGAGAAGAACTCGATAACCACTTAAATAGCGATTTACAGTGGCAACATCACTAAGGCTATCACGAACCTCTTCATAAGGAGCTTCATCAAGGTCCAGTAATTCGTCTCTGAAGTTTCGGGGAGGAAAAAATAACGATTTCATAACACTAGCTGTGGGAGCAACCGACCACCTGAGAGCTAATCTCTAAAGAAAAAATATTGTTGTCCCGCCTGAATTCTTTTGCGCGTGAGGCTCAACGCCATATCTTTAAATATTCCACGAGTGGCTGGAATCATTATAAGCAATCCAATCGTATCCGTTACCACACCAGGGGTAATGAGTAACATACTGCAAAGGCTCATCACTGCTCCATTCAAAACATCATCAGCCGGAACTTCACGAGATTTAAGGGATCGCTGGATTCTTTCAAAGCATTCGTTGCCATAACTACGGCTAACAACAATACCCACTAGAAAAGAAAACATAATCAATGAAATGGTATTAACTATACTAATCGAATCACTAACCCATTTCAGTCCGCAAAGTTCAATTCCTGTTCCTATCGCAAAAAAAGCGGTGACCTGAAAAAACATTCAAAACCCCCAAAGAAAGCTAAAATTAAAGAGTGATTTAACCATATCATGACCCCGCCTCACCGAAAAGAGAAAAACATATTTAGACTCAAGCTTTATAAGCTTCCTATAATCAAAAGGGCTTTACCCCCTTTAATCCTAAGCTCGCTTACCTTTCTCCACCTTTTCTCAACGCCAGCAAAAAATGCACCACTGTTTTTAATTGGTCGCCTGTTACAAACTGTTCGACGTCTTGTTTATCCACGTTGCCTTTATCGTGAAAACTTTTGAAGTCATTTAAAAACTTTTCCTGTCCCTCTAATTTGGAAAACAAATACTCATCAAGAAGACGCACGCCTTTATTCCCTCCCCTACCTTTGAGGCTGTGGCAGAACAGACAATTGTTTTTATAAACTTCAAATCCCTGCCTCGCCTCATCAGAAATAGCGGCAACTTTTTTAAGAGGCATGTAATAATCGTTCAGCTTCACAAATTGGAGTTCCCTTATATTCGCTGTTAAAAATCGCTCTTCAAATGGAGGATTTTTCCCATCAGGTACAAGCACGAGAAGCGGGTTTAACCAATCCGGTTTCGAGGAACCCAAGCTGACTTTAATTTTTGTAGCCAGATGTAGATCGTATCTATGGAT
>JAKUOQ010000136.1 GCA_022450865.1 Nitrospinales bacterium
GGAGTTTTGCTGCGGCCAAAGCTCCTAGCAATATAGAGTCATGATTCTGAATCTCATCTAGACCATCTTCTGGCATCATTGAGCCAAATTTATGATAGCGTTCACAACTCCAATCTTTTTGATCGAAATCAAAAGAGATGTTGTAACGCTCTCCTATTTTTTCTAAAACTCGAATGGCTTCAGGCATGACTTCATTACCAATTCCGTCACCTGGAATGACAGCAATTTTGTAGTAGTTTTTTTTCAACATGTAGGATAAGGCTTGGTTCACAGAGTGAAATTAAATCTAGTTTTAATCTTCCACTGATGGTTTATTAATGCCGAATAATTTTTTAGAAGGCAATAGTTGTAAAAAACGCTTAGTTTAGGTTCACTGTAATGTGTTGATGAATAATTCGGGTTAAAAAATCTATAAACGCATTATAAAAGGATTTGCAGTGGTCGTTTCTTGTGCGATCCAGACGGATTTCACCTGGAGGAATTCCTTAATCGATTCCTGCCCGCTTTCTCTTCCTTTACCCGAGCGCTTATAACCGCCAAAGGGACTCGTATAACTCACGGCCCGGTAGGTATTAACCCAGATGGTTCCGGCTTTGAGTTTTTCAGACATCCGCAGGGCTCTTCCGATGTCACTGGTCCAAACTCCGGCAGCCAGACCGAAAACGATGTCGTTTCCTAGCGCAATCGCCTCTTCCTCATCATCAAAGGGAATCACGGAAAGGACCGGCCCGAAAATTTCTTCCTGGGCGATACGCATTTGATTGGAAACTCCAGTGAAGATGGTTGGTTCCACAAATCGGTCGCTTCTTAGCCCATCACCGGCATAGGGCTTCCCTCCTAGCACACACTTGGCCCCTTCTTTTCTGCCTACTTCGATATAGTCCAGAATTTTTTTATACTGAGGAGGAGTGGTAACCGGGCCGACATGAGTTTCTGTGGACATGGGGTCCCCGATCTTGGCTTCTTTGGCAACTTCTATCAGACGTTCAACAAAGGAGTCATGAATGGAGCGTTGAACCAACAGTCGTGATCCTGCGATACAGGTTTGTCCTGTGGCAGCAAAAATCCCGGAAATCGCACCCATCACCGCCGATTCAAAATCCGCGTCTTCGAAAACAATGTTAGGGGATTTCCCCCCAAGTTCCAGTGTGACTGGAATAATTTTCTTTGCAGCACTTTCGTAAATTTTCTGACCTGACGCATCGGAACCAGTGAACGCGACCTTATCTAAATTAGGATGATCCACCATCGGCTGCCCGACTTCCAAACCCAGTCCGGTGATGCAGTTCACCACCCCTTTGGGGAAACCGGCCTCCCGGATGAGTTCCATGAATTCCAGGGAAGAGGCAGAAGTGAATTCAGAAGGTTTGACCACGGCCGTGTTTCCTGCCGCCAGAGCAGGAGCCAGTTTCCATGCAAGAAGAAGCAACGGAGAATTCCAGGCGGTGATCATACCGACCACCCCGAGTGGTTCGTATCGTGTGAAATTGAAAATTCCGGGTTTATCCGACGGAATAACTGCACCTTCGATTTTGTCTGCCAACCCGCCATAATAACGATACCACTCCGCAAGATACTTTGTCTGGGCTCCCATTTCCGCAATTAGTTTTCCATTGTCGCGGACTTCGATTTCTCCCAGGCGAACAGCTTCCCGCTCAATGATTTCAGCAAGTCCGACCAACAGCTTACCGCGCTGGGTAGGCCTCATTTCGGCCCAATCACTGTTTTCAAAGGCCTGTTTAGCCGCCTTAACCGCCAAATCAGCATCCTCTGCATTCCCTCTTGCAATACGCGCCCAGTTTTCGCCTGTGAAGGGGTTTTCACTGTCGAGATAGGCTCCCGATGAGGGTTCAACCCATTCGTCGTTAATGTAATGGTTATAGGTCTTCATAAAATCTCCTATTAAAACTGTTGTTCTGAATTTGCTGAAAACTGGAGTTTGCAGGGTCCCAGGTCATTCTTGATTTGGTAAATAAAATAAAAAACGCGACCCATGAATTTCTAAAGATTGATCTTGCCAACCCGTTTCTCTCTTTGTTTAGACGTTGTCAGTGAGGAAGATTTAAAGAATCTTTATAAGGACGCACTTCAATATTGGTAGCGGTGATTAATCTAATTCTTCATTTAAAATGGACATACGTTAGGGATAAATTTGATAAAGCTATTAAAACTAAAATAGAAACAATTTATCAATTAGAGCACTTTTATTTGTATACCTTTGTTTATTTTTTTTAAAAGCCATGACAAACTCATTAATTGAAAGAAAAACGTAATGAAAATCAGAACCAATAAGATCATTGAGAAGAATAAGAAGGGCAAAAAGGGTGTCGGCCTGGGTTTGGTTTATCCAAGTGCAGAGGCCATCGAGATCATCGGCATGCTCGGCGGCTTCGATTTTGTCCAACTTGACGGCGAACACGGGCTATTCTCGCCGGAGTCGATTGATGAGATGTGCCGTGTCGCTGACGGCTTTGGTCTCAATGTCATCGCACGTGTGCCCGATATTAGTGCATCCACTATCAATTCGTATCTAGATCGTGGCGTCACCGGCATCTGGGGCCCTCACATCGAAACCGCGGAAGAGGCCCAGGCGCTCGTCGTCGCGAGCCTCTACGCACATGCCTAAGGAGAGTCGGAGCTCCCTGAGCTGGTCCCACTTCTGATACAGGCCGCGACATAACCTAATTTCAGTTTCGCTTTACCGGAGGTAGCGTGGAATGAATTAATTGAAATTTTTGAATGGACAAAAACAAATGTTTTTTCCACTCTAGCAGTCTGCTGGGGAGCAATGGCTATGCTGAAATATTTTCACGGCATTGAGAAATACAAGTTGCCTGAAAAGGCTTT
>JAKUOQ010000137.1 GCA_022450865.1 Nitrospinales bacterium
TCTTTTAACTCTTGAACAGCGCTGGCAAGCGCTTGACCCTGACTGCCAGCTTCCTAGGTATGTAGACATAAACGGCACCGAGCTGATAGCCGCCATCATGAATGAAAAGTATAAGGCTATGTTTTTAAATATGCAGACCATGTCGGACTGGAGGCGTACCGGCTATCCTGTTTTTGAGGATAAAAATGGAAACAGCACAGAGTGTGAAAGCGGCACACCAAGAAGATTATTATATCCTGAGCTGGAAAAGAAAACAAACGCAAACGTACCATCAGGTGATTCAATTTTTGACAGAGTAGAAAATGATCCAAGCTAAAACAGCCCCCTGGACACTTCTTGTTTCTTTATGTTTTTGTTCAGAGGTTGAACAGGTGTCTCCCCCGTGGGGTTTCGTTTTTGACGATTGGGCCGGAGAGCCGGTGGATGTTATTGTATATATTCCAGGTGGGGCCCATAAAAACACAGACATATTAATGGTAATTCCCGGAGCCTCGAGAGACACACAGAGGTTTCACGCCTCATGGCTATCACTTGCGAAAGAAGACACGTTTGTGGTTGTTACGATTGGGGCCAGCACAAAACACTTTCCAGATGAGTATTCGTATAACGCTGGAAATGTTATCAATGAAAGGGGTAATCTTGTCGTTCCCGATAGGTGGCTATTTAATGTGATTGAAAAAATATTTAACAAAGTGAAAGAAAAACACGGTCTTCAAACAGAAAAGTTTCACCTGTTTGGGCACTCCGCTGGCGGGGGATTTGTACACCGGTATATGCTTTTTATGACAGAGGCCCCGGTTGTAAAGGCGGTGGCCGCAAACCCGGCATTTGTAACGCTTCCAGATAAAACAGTGGGCTACCCATTTGGACTAAAAAACATTCCAATTAACAATACAATGATCAGCCGTTGGCTGGAGAAAAAAATGGCAATAGTTTTGGGGGCCGATGACACAGGCCCAAGATCAAAACCTCTAAGCAATGGTTTACAGGCGAGGAGGCAGGGACCCAACTGCCTATCGCGAGGCAAGAGGTTGTTTGGGGATGCAAAAAAAGAGGCAAAAAAACGAGAAGTAAACTTTGGCTGGAGCCTGAATATTGTTCCAAGGGTTGGACACGACAACAGGCTGATTGCGCCCCATGCGAGAAAATTTCTGTTTAATTAGGACACAAAAAATCAATGCCAAAAAAAGAAAAATCTAAGAAAAACCTGGCAATGCCCCTGGGGCCTCTTTTGGGGTTTTTTGTTGGGCTGATATCGGTAAACCAGGGGCTTGATATTGTTGCAGGGATAACTCTCTGGATTACAATTTGGACGGCCACCTGGTGGGTCTTTGAAGCGGTTCCTATTCCGGTCGCATCTTTGGTTCCTATTTCTATGCTCCCACTTTTTGGGGTCCTAAACTCAAAACAGGTTGCACAGGCATATGGGCACAAATTGGTTCTGCTTTTATTGGGTGGGTTTTTACTGTCTAGGGCAATGGAAAAATCTGGGGCCCACAGAAGAATTGCCCTGAAAATGGTTTCACTATGTGGTGGCGGAGGCGGTAGATCGTTGATCCTTGGGTTTATGATTGCCTCAGCCGGACTAAGCATGTGGATATCAAACACGGCCACCACCCTGATGATGCTTCCTATGGTGATCGCTGTTTTGGATGGGGCAGAAGATAAAAAAATTCGGGTGCCCCTGCTGCTTGGGGTTGCCTTTGCTGCAAACGTTGGTGGAATTGGGACCCCAATTGGTACGCCGCCAAACATGGTAATGATTGGATATTACGAGACAATCAAGGGGGTTGAGATTTCATTTTTAGAGTGGATGAAAGTTGGTGTCCCCGTTTCAGTCACCATGGTTGTTTTGATATGGCTCTGGCTAGGCAGGAACATAAAAACCAAATCAAAGGTTCCGCTGCCAAAGCCCGGTAGGTGGCGAAAAGAAGAAAAAAGAACCCTAATTATTTTCTTTTTTACTGCTCTTGCGTGGATGACAAGATCGGCCCCTTTTGGCGGTTGGAAAAGTTTTTTTGGGCTTGTCTCTGAAAATGATATAGGGCTCTATAATATTCTAAAGAACGCAAACGATGCCAGCGTCGCCTTTATTGCTGTTATCATCTTGTTTTGTACCCCAAGCGGGAACAAAAAAAATGAAAAACTCTTAGACTGGGAAACAGCCAATCAGATTCCCTGGGGCCTTATCATTTTAGTTGGCTCTGGTATTTGTCTTGGAATGGCAATCTTAGAATCAGGCCTGAGCGCACACGTGGCCAGCCTTCTTGTGGGCATTGATAAAATGGAAACAGTCTTTGTTATTTTATGTGTAGCCCTGTTGGTAACCTTTCTCACAGAGATCACAAGCAATACCGCCACGACCGTAATACTAATGCCCATACTAGGGGCCGTGTCTACAGCCAGCGGTTTAGATCCGACGCTTCTTCTTATCCCGGCGGCGATAAGTGCAAGCTGCGCGTTTATGCTCCCGGTTGCGACAATGCCCAATGCGGTGGTTTATGGCACGGGAGAGTTTTCCATCAAGAAAATGGCCAGAGAAGGGTTTGTGCTAAATCTCATTGGGGCGACGGTTGTGACAACCCTGTGCTACTCTATTTTGTTTTAAAACCAGATTCAAACCAGGCAAACACTCGTTTTCAATCAAAAACTTGACCCAACGGTCAACAGACACTAAATTATTCATGGATATAGGATATTTGCGGGCGAATTAATAGTATCTTTTTCCACAGCACATACCAGATTAGACTTAAAGAACTAACTATTCTATTAGGGAATTAGTGGATGAACAAAAGATATTTCGTTTTTGACTTTTACATAGACCGGTCTTTTCCACGCCTCTTTTCCGGGGGCGATTTCCCAACAGAGGCTTTAGTTTAACAGGGCATTATTATTATAATATGGCTAACCAAGGAGAGTAAACATGTATCGTAATACACTAACTACTATAACATCAATTGTAGCACTAACATTTAACCTTGTCTTTTCTCAGGTTGTGATCAATGAGATTCATTATAATCCAAGTGGCGCACAGGGAAGTGACAATGATTATGAGTTTATGGAACTCTATAATACAGGAACAGAGGCCGTTGACATGTCCGGCTGGTCCTTCACACAGGGTG
>JAKUOQ010000138.1 GCA_022450865.1 Nitrospinales bacterium
GTTGATTTTAATGTTCCGTCTTTGTTAAAAAAATCTGGCCAGTGGATATGAATAGCATTTGGAATGTGACCACCTCTTGGGGATCCGTAAGGAATAGCTCCATAATATTCTTTTTGGGTACGATTATCGATGAGTATATAATTTTTATTATTTAAAATATTATTAATTAAATACTTATCTGCAATTACCTCAGAATTTAGATTAATTTCATTCTGGTTGATTATCGAAGGTTTTTCCTCTTTTTGAAAACCCCTTTCGATGGTTTCGCCGCTCTCTTTCCAGGCGTCAAATCCACCGTCCAAAATAGCCACATTGGTAAACCCGTAGCGCTCAAACATCCAGAAAAATCGTCCATCGGTTCTCCAGGGATTTTCAGGATTACTATAAATTATAATAGACTTTTTTGGATTTATTCCAGCTTTTGCAAGCCTATTAGAAATGAAAGTTTTGTCTTCTATTAATAAACCCTTTATTCCATTTTTTTTAGAAGTAAACTCTCTCCAGCTATTTAGGTTAACTGCGCCTGGAATATGTCCCATCAGAAATTTTAGTTTGGACCGCGTATCAATGATGATTCTTTGTTCTAGCGGAATATTTTTCAGAGTTTTTGGGGTAATAAGCAATTTAGTATTTGCCTCACTTTGTGAGTAATGATTTGGAATTAATCCCATTAAAACTAATCCCAAAACGGGCCAGAATACACCCCTTATTTTTCTTGACAAAATAAGGGTTGCGCTTGTAATATCAGGCTTCATTTTTTCTCTCTGTGTCAGTTAAATCGGAGAATCTAGAGTCATCAAGCTATACTATTCAAGGCTTAAAAGGAAAATCCCCACCCCTATATTTAATCTTACTATCGATTATAACCGATTTAAATGAGGATGGGGTAATGAGTAGTAATGGTAAACAGTAAGATATTAATTTTTAAAGGTCAATTATGACGGAAGATCAAGGAAAAGGGAATACCCCTTCAGACCGACTAGAAGAGATAAAAAGAGAAGAAAAAGAAGATGCCAGTAGCTATTATGCACAAGGAGATACAAAAGATAACGTGAATGAAGAAGCCGAATTGAGTAAGCCAGTGGAAGATATAAATGCGCGCAAGGAGGAAATGAACATGCTTAAGGCTGTAGCTTTTCTTGGTTTTGGAATGGCAGCCCTCGCAATTATTTTTATTTTATTTTTTGTGCGTGATCTTGATACTCGAGTTGTAGATGTAGACGGTGCGGTTACTACCCTTGAGGAAAAAATGGCACCGCTTAAACAACATGTCGATGATAGTATCGCAAAGATCAATCAGGATATAGCGGGACTTGACAACAAGATTGGAAGCTACGAACGAGTTATGGCTGTTATGGAATTAAAACGCGCCCTTGTGACTGTACAGGGAATGTCTATGGGTAATTCAGCTAACATTAAATCCAAATCCAATCAAGTGGTCGCAGAAATTGAATCTCTTTTGGTCGAGCTAGGGTCAAAAACTGGTATAGGAGGAATGCCCGCAGGAATCGTTAGTCTGGAAGAAGCACCTGCTGCCCCCGTGATACCTGTAGAAGAACCAGTTCATGCGGAGGAACCTGTTGCCGTCCCCATTGAAGAGCCTGCATTAGTCGAAGAGTCAGTACCTGAAGAATTAACAGAACCTATTGAGGACGAGTCAGAAGTTCCCGAACCTGAAGAAGCCCCTGCCGCAGAGAGCAGTGATGAAGAAGAGGGAGATGAGGAAGATGAGGAAGAGTAATCATCTTTTTGCAATAGCTCCTTCCATTTAAAGTCCCTCGTATATGCCAGCGATAAAATTAATTATTTATTTTCTTGCAGCCATTTTAATAGGGTCCTTCGCTGTTCAGAATATGACTGCGGTGGAAGTTAACTATTATGATTTTCGTTTTAACCTACACACCTTAGAACTTCCGCTAGTAACAGCAGTTTTGATTCCACTAGGTTTGGGGTTGTTTTTTGCCTGGTGCTTATGGTTATCTAGTTGGATGAAAATGCGGATGGTAATTAGGAAGCAAAATAAAACCATTTCTTCTATGGAAGAGGAACTAGGAAAACTTAGAAATACACCACAAATCCCCGCTGAAGTCGAATCTTCTATCGACTCTTGAAACCCGTATTATCTATCTAAAAATCTCAAACTCCGGCTGGTTGCTGTTGTGTCAGGCAATGGACCCCACCAAGTCCCCATATTAAAGTATTGCAGGGAATAGGAATAATTTTGCGATCTGGAAATAGGGATTCTAATATTGCAAGGGCGCGTTTGTCATTTGGATGGTTATAAACAGGTACAAGAACCGATTTGTTAGCAATGTAGAAATTAGCATAGCTTGCAGGTAAACGATTCTCTCGATTTCCTACATAACCAGGCATTGGAATGGATACAATTTCCAGGGGATTGTCATTTTGATCGGTTGTGTTTTTCAATCGGTTATAATTATTTTTCAACAAAGAATAGTTAGTGTCGAACTCGTCTTCCTCAACAGCACACACGATAGTGCGGGGATTTACAAATCGAGCGAGATTATCAATATGCCCATCAGTATCATCGCCTTCCACGGCTCCGTTTAGCCATAGAATTTTTGAGACTCCTAGGTAATCTTTGAAAAACTTTTCCATCTCCCGGCGTTTAATACCTCCATTCCGGTTTGGATTTAAAATACAGGACTCGGTAGTCATACATGTGCCTAGTCCATTGACATCTATAGCTCCGCCTTCCAAAACAATTCCGGGTTTGAAATGGTATGACTTTGACTCCTCGGCGATTACGGTACCCGCAAGGTCATCCAACTCCCACTTATACTTTCTTCCCCATGAATCAAAGCCCCAATCATTTACTGCAACTTTTCCATTGTCTTGTACAATAAAATTAGGGCCATAGTCGCGAATCCACGAATCGTTAGTGGGAATATCATGTAAGACGATATTCACCATGTTGACACCTTGTTCCCTAAGAATTGCTTCAACAGACTTTTCCATCTTGTCATCGTTAACAAGAATGTGAACGGGTTCATCAATTGAAAGCTGATGAATGATAGTTGCAAATTCAGTCTCGACTTGTTTTATATCTTGGCCCGGCCAGGTTCCAAGATTGTGTGGCCAT
>JAKUOQ010000139.1 GCA_022450865.1 Nitrospinales bacterium
GGTCGCGGGCCGAAGGCAGGAAGAAGAAGAGACGGAAACTAAAGAACATGTCGAAGATCGGCGCCAGCAAAAACGCCGTGCCAAATTTCCAAACGGAAAGAAACGCGGATCCCGAGGGTGGATGCGCAAAGGCAATTTAAGACGTTGATACCTTCTTTTAAATGATAACTTCTATTACTCACTTGTTAGAGGAATCAGAAGATGTAGAAACTGCACGGGGCGAGGTTGGGTTTTTGAAAGAGTATTTTGTCGACTTTCCAGACAAAGCCAATGATGTATTTTCTTTTTACGATTTGAAGTATAGATGCAGCGGTCTAGATCATTGTCGTAAATGCCTGGAACTGATTTGCTTTCAAACGGGATTCCCACACGATATTAAATTACGTGCTGCTTATTCCCTCAACTCATTTCAAGAGGATTTTGAACTGGTGGAAGAGACCGACGATGACACGTTCAAAAAAATAAAGGACGAGTCGAACGAAGGAGTGAAAAAACGGAACAAACTCAGAGAAATAAGAGCGAGCAGAAGCCTGAGACGAGTTTTAGATGAAATAGTGCCCTTTTGGGATGAGGGAAGTGTTTCTTCTCTTTTAAAGTTCAAAGCAATAATGGACTCTTTTAAAATTGATCACAGAGAATGTGCGTTTAATCACGCCTTTTCAAAATGCAAGCTGCTTTTCTCAGAGCGTTCAATTGATGAAGGCTATCGCCTTAAACTTTTGACGGATATTGAAAGTAACCTCGGGTCGGCCATCGAACATTCGAGGCCAAAGGCAGACGGTATGAAATTGAAGTTGGAATGTTTGCTTTATTTTCTTGGTGATAGACGCAACAGAACAACGTACCGGATACTTACGGCTAGCTTATTGTTGAGTGATTTAAAACAGACATTCGAGGCCGGAGGCAGGGCGGACTGGGAAATATCAAGCGATGTGGTGTTGGCGCAGGTCGAAATTTTTGCTTCGGATGAGGGGTTAGATATTTATTTACGAGGAGATGCTGCTGACGTGATGATCGGTTACGGCAATGCAGAAACCCAAGCACGGGGAAGACAAATTTTGAACGAAATAGGTCGTGAAGGGTTTGGTATTTATAACGACGGCCAAAACGTCCACTCTTCAGGAGTCGAACAATCAGTATCCGAATCGGTGATCATGCTTCGAAAATGGGCAATCGAGCATCAAGTTGACACGTCCAAATTTGACAATGCGTACCTAACTATAATGCAAAAGGCAATTGTGGAAGAATGGGGAGAAGAAGTATGTGACACAATGGAAACTTCGCTTCTTCGGATAAGGCTTATCACGCGTTTGTACAACGAAATGAAGCCGTCTCAAATTTTCACTACCATTATTGCTTGGATATCGAAACGCGAATCGCTTGATGAGCAAACGGAGCTGTTTACACGAGCAAAACAAGAGCTTGAAGATATTGTCAATACTTGTTCTACGGGTGTTATTTCACGGTTGGTTAATATACTTTCTGGTTATGATGAGTTTACGATAAAAATAACTTTCAGCGATCAAATCAAGGCAAACTTGACTGGACGGCTCAATGCGTATGCGAGAAACCTTTTGACAAATTGTAACCACGACTTTTACGATGTTATGAAAGAAAATCTAGTCAAATCATACATAGCCTCAATCGAGCCACTTCGTCGGCCGGAGTCAGATGAAAAAATATATGAATCCAAAAAGTTAGAATTATTAAGGGCTATGGCTGACAGGGGCATTGACGAAGAGGGAAACGAAATAAAAAACGATTCACCTTCTTCGCGGACGAAACTTTTCTGCGTGTCCGAGTCAAGTGAATCTGTAGAGACTCTTTTGCAAAAAGATAGTACACTGTTTGAAAAATCAAAAGAATATTTTGGGGATAGGCTCCTTTTAGAGTTTGACGCAACTGAGCCATCGCGCGCCTGTTTCAATCTTTTTATGAGATACGCGTTTTCAAAAGTGGTGGAAGAATTGAAAGCTGAATTTATAGACTATGTATCGGATGATGAGTTTCAAATTTGCGTGAGAGAAGCGCTTTCATTTTACGAGGGATGTTCTTAGGCTCCGCCCGCGGATTTAAATTAGTGACGAATCATGCCGTTATGGTTGGCAGCAGACATTCCGGCCCCCGCTGGAAGTTGCCTATCATCATTAAATGATTTTTTTTTTGATTTGTAAGAAGAAGCTTTCTTGTAGGCATTCTGGAATTCCAAGTAACAGATATCTAATCGACCATCCCCTTTCAATGGTTTACCGATTGAAAAAGCGGGAATACCTCCTCTTGGATCTTCCTTGATGTTTGGATCTGGTTTTCCCGATTGTTTTTTCGTGAATGTTTGATTGTTTTGAACGCGTTTCGACATGGAAACGACAAACTTGATAATTTCATCCCGATCGTACTTTCCAGCATATCGCATAAAAGGCTTTCCATTGATGTACAACAAAATTAATGGAACGTACTTAATTTCAGTGATTGTGCCTTTCGATTTGGCAGCCACTTTCATGTTTGTGCCGACGTTAAGCATTCCGAATTGACAACCGCCAATAGATCCAGGCAATCTTTTGAATATAGGAACCAGCTGTTTGCAATGTTTGCATTGTGTAGAATAAAATAATACCAGTGAAAATCCAGGAATTGGGATGCACATGATTTTTCCTTTCGTGCCGGTTTGCACATTAAAATCGTCTGCATTTAGAAATAGTAATCCACTCATTTTGTAATTTGTATTCTTTTGTTTAAATTGCAATCAAAAATAAAAAATACATATAATAAACAAATGAGCTGTTCAAACTGCTGTCCTTTACAACAATGCAATTCAACATTTACTGCGACCCCCGAACCGTGTTACCCCACCGCAGATTACACGGTTATTCCAAGTTACGGTGGAAATGGGTATTACTGCGATATGCGAGGTGGGGTAATGTGCGGATACAGAACCCTTGGAAACTACGGAAATAGTGGAAACTGTTGCAATCCCCAAATTGTTCCAATTTGCCCTACCCCTTGTGGACCGGCACCTCAACCTACCCCGTCTCCTTCGCCTGTCATACCCAGCCCTGTTCCTCCTAGTCCCGCTCCT